>DATLKS010000396.1:0-1663 GCA_035538255.1 Terriglobales bacterium | reverse complement strand
ATGCCGCTGGATGAGACATACCGCAGACAGGTGGCACTCCTGTTGAGGGTTGTCCCCCTTGTCGCGTCAGAAACCATTTTCGCTCTGAAAGGTGGGACGGCAATAAACCTGTTCCTGCGCGACATGCCACGCCTTTCAGTCGACCTCGATCTTACGTACGTTCCCGTCAAGGACCGCGCATCGTCGCTCAAAGAGATCGATGAGGCCATGCGCCGGATCGCAAAAAAAATTGAGAGCGGTGTGCCTGGTGTACGGGTAAACGCGAGCGCGCCGAAAGGAGCGAACGGCATAACCAAGCTGGTGGTGCGCGCAGATAACGCGCAGATCAAGATTGAGGTGACGCCGGTACTGCGTGGTTGCGTATACGAACCTGCTGTGCGGGCCGTATCGGCGCGCGTCGAAGCGGAATTCGGATTCGCCGAAATGCCTATCGTCAGTTTTGCGGACTTGTACGCCGGCAAAATTGTCGCCGCCCTCGACCGCCAGCATCCGCGTGATCTATTCGACATCCGCGATCTCCTCGCGCATGAAGGAATTGATGAGAAGCTGCGCAAGGCTTTCCTTGTATATGTCATTAGCCATGATCGGCCCATGGCTGAGGTGCTGGCCCCGACTCGTCACGACATTTCACTCGAATACAAACGCGGCTTTGAAGGAATGGTCGATGAGCGTCTCAGTCTCGATGATCTGCTGAAGGCGCGGGAGGATCTAATCCGCGAGATCGTCGGCAATATGCCTGAGCAGCACCGGCGTTTTCTGTTATCAGTGAAACGCGGCGAACCGGACTGGAGTTTACTCAATCTGCCGGGTGTTGAGAATTTGCCCGCGGTGCGCTGGAAGCTGGAGAATCTCGCCAGATTGGGGGCGGAGAAGCGAGCGCAATTGCTAAAGGGGCTCAATGACGCGCTGGGCATCAAGAGGTAGCAGAAGGCGCAATCACGTACTTGACCGACCGCGACTTCCTGCTCGGCTGCGACAGCCGTGATGAGGTCGGCTACTTCGGTCGTTTTTCTTGCCATACGATACGCCCATTTACCGTAAGTGCCATCCGCATTCACGGCAGCGACCCACCTGTCTGCAGCCGCGCCTTACATCGCCCAGACGAATCGAAACCATTCGCGCGAGTGTGCTGCTCGTCTGCCAATCCTTGAGCGAAGCTCGAAGTGATTCAAGCTCCCTTTGAGCAGTAGCGAATCCTCGCTCCAGGCGCTGGCTGTATGCCGTCAACAACGCGGAGAGCACAAGATCTCTCTGAACTTCCCAAATCGGTAGTCTGGAAATGCAATCGTCAATCTCGCGTTCGGCTGCCCGCACTTCTTCGCTAACCGGCATTGTAGTTCTCGGGGCGTGGTGCTAAGGACGACTGCTGCTTAGCAAACGAAAGGCATTTCCGCTCTCGGATTCAACTCCACGTGCAAGGCAGGCACGACACCCATTCTTTACGAGTCTGGCCACGTACGTTTGGTAGTCGCCTCAGGGCCGAAAGTCCTTAGCAAGCTTTCGTTGATGTCAGACCGTCGCGGTAGGTAAGCCGATGGATCAGGACGCCGACTCCTTTCCGTGATGGAGGAAGGCAATACGGCAGCCACGCTATCTCGCGAGTGGTTGTTTCGGTCCTGCGTAGTCTAAGAACCCGCGCACGCTGAGAAACAACATGCACGAG
>DATLKS010000395.1:0-4384 GCA_035538255.1 Terriglobales bacterium | reverse complement strand
CCAGAAAGGCAACGATCACCTTGACCCCAAAATGAGCGATGAGGAGACCAATCGCTCCTCCAGTAAGCGACAGCACGACTGTCTCGCAGACCATCTGCCGAAGGAGACGGATTCTTGAAGCACCCAGGGCGGAACGGACTGCAATCTCCTTCTGGCGCGACACAATTCTTGCTAGAACGAGATTAGCGACGTTAGCGCAGGCAATGAGTAACACCAGAGCAACTGCTCCCAGCAGCACCAGCAGAGGCGTGCGAACATCGCCGACCAAGTCCTCGCGCAACGGCTTTACGACTGCTCCCCATCCTTTGTCGTCGGCGGGATATTGCTGTTCGAGCCGGTGCGAGATCGTGTCCATCTCCGCCTGGGCTTGCTCCACGCTCACTCCAGGACGGAGGCGCGCAATCACGCCATAATGATGTTCGCCTCGGACTGCGCGCTGACGATCAGTCATTGCCAGAGGCGTCCAGAGCTTCACTGCGTCGGCGGCATCGGAAGGGATCGGAAACTGGAACTTTGTGGGCATTACGCCAATCACGCGGTATGCCGCGCCGTCGAGTGCTATGTCTTGAGCGACGATCTTCGGATCGGCTCCGAACTGGTTGCGCCAGAAGGTTTCATTAAGAATGACAACGTGCTCATGGCCGGGCCGGTCCTCGTCAGGTGAGAAGATGCGTCCTAATAGCGGGTGCGCCTGGAGCGCTGGAAAGAATTCCGACGAGACGCTGCGCGCATTTACGAACTGCGGTTCGCCTTTGCCGGTAAGGTTATACGAGTTCCACGAGTAAATCGCTGTGTGCTGGAAGACGTGGTTCTCTGCGGCCCAGTCAAGGTAGTTCGCCGCCGAAACAGCAAACTCTTTCATTCCGGGAAAGCTCGCTTGCGGAGGAACATGCCAGATTTGGACAAGTTGATCGGGCTGGTGAAATGGTAGCGGCCGCAGCAGGACCGCATTCACCACGCTGAAGATGGCAGTATTGGCTCCAATGCCTAGAGCGAGAACCAGGACTGCTGCAGCGGCAAAGCTGCGGCTCCGATTGAGCGCCCGAACTCCGTAACGAAGGTCTTGCAGAAGATTTTGCATTCAAACAGCTCTCCACTCAGAGTATGGATTGAGTGGCAATCAGGGAGACATCTCGCGCGCGCTAAGTGATGGGAACGAAATAAGTTAGATCATCATATTGACAAGCCTGCTGTTCGCAGCAGACATGCACTGTTCAAAGACGGACACGGCTTTAATGTTTGGTACTGAAACCGAATCAGAGATTAGCGACGGTAGGTGGCTAATTTCTAGCCAAATACAAATTACTCTCCTCTTGCTCTAAGCCTATCGGCAGAACGCCACCGTTGTACTTAGCCATGCGATTTTTCCATTTCAGGAAATCGGTAATCGACTGCGGTTCGATTCGCACTTCAACGCGTCGCAAACTTGCGAGCAGCAGGTTCATCTCATTTGCCAGTCCTTGCGGCTGCCGGAGGTTCTTTTTAGACCTGCGCACCACTCGGATTTCGCGTCCGCGGGCATCGAGAAGTCCCCAGCCTGCGGGAAGCTCCTCACTTGAGATCATCTCAGCGGGTGCGAGGTAATAACGTTCGCATCCCAGAGCAGAATCGGGATCAGTGCGCCACGATTTGGCGGCATCGGCTAAGAAGTCCGCGCGGGAAATTTTGCATTCCACGACAACCGAATGATTGCGGCCTTTCCAGCCGATTGCATCCGGAGTCTCTCCACTCCAGCAGCTTTGCTCGGAGAGAACGATGCCGCAGTGATATTTGCTGCGTAGCCAATGAACTGCTTCGTCAACCAAACGGGAATGAGTCATCGGAATTGGGTGAATCGGGCATGTCAATCCATTGCCCTCTTCGTAGTTTCTCGCGATGTTGCCTGCGGCATAAGTGACAGTCTCGTTTCTCCTTGTTAACACCTGGTTGCAGGAACAGGGCTCCGGTTCGCGCGATGGCCGGACCGCCCTGATAGCCCGATTCCCCACTCGATTCTGGTATCCTCATGAGTTTTACCTTCGGGAGCTTTCATGGTAGAGCCGCGTGCTCCGAAGCACCAACGTGCGAGGCGTGTGGAAGCCTTGCGGGAGGAAATCGATGTCATTCTTGAAGGTGAACTCGCTGATCCGCGGATCGGATTGGCTGCCGTTACGGAAGTAGTTCTTGCACCTGGAGGAAAGGCGGCCAGAGTCTTCGTTCGCGTGGATGGAGACGATGAAGAAGGTGAGCAGACATTGGCCGGGTTGAACGCGGCTAAAGGATTCATCCGGCATCAGCTTGCGGAGCGCATGGGACTACGCCATGCCCCGGAACTTCTCTTTGTAATCGATCGCTCGGAGCAGTATTCCTCGCGTATCGATGAACTGCTGGGACGAACAAAGAGGAAGAAAAGGTCCTAGCTTTGGGGGAGGCAGCTCGTCTTCGTCGCCATGATCGAGCAGGTCATCAAGGAAATCGAGCAACGGAAGGCATTTCTGCTCACTTCGCATGCCAGGCCCGACGGGGACGCGATCGGGTCGCTTCTCGCTCTCTACCAGATCCTCAGGCAGAAAGGAAAGGCAGCACGTGTCATGATGAGTGACGCCGTGCCGCTAATTTATAGCCGCCTCCCATATGCGGATATCGTCGAACAGTGCGGTGAGATTCCTGAGGACGCGCCGCAGGCCGCGATCATTCTCGAATGCGACAGCATCCTGCGTACACGCCTGCACGGACTCAGAGAACGCTTCCTGATCAACATCGATCACCATAGCAGCGCCAGGGAATTTGCTGATGTTAACTGGATCGATAGGAAAGCGTGCGCAGTTGCCGAGATGGTCTTTCACCTGGCGGGCGGCGTCGGAGTGAACATCAGCCCTGAAATGGCGACCTGTCTTTACACCGCTGTACTTACCGACACCGGTTCTTTTTGTTTTGTGGGAACAAACGCTCACACTTTTGAGCTGGCGCTTGAATTGGTGCGCCGCGGTGCAAATCCTGTGGACATCGCACATCACGTGTACTTCTCTAATCCAACCTCCAAGATGCGGTTGCTCGGCGCCGCGCTTTCCAATCTGCATCGGGAGGGAGCGCTGGCGTACGTGCATCTTTCGCTGGAGGAGATGGAACTTAGCGGAGGGCTGGAGGAAGACTGCGAGGGCATCGTGAACTATGCCCTCGGTATCGAAGGGATCCAAGTGGCGCTGTTCTTTCGTGAGCTTGCCGACGGGCGTTATCGCGTAAGCTTGCGCAGCAAAGGCCAGGTGAACGTCGCGTCCGTCGCCGAACAGTTCGGTGGAGGCGGACACAGCTGCGCCAGCGGCTGCGCTGTCTCCGGCCCTCTCGCCACCTCGCTGGAGTTGATTCTTGCGCAGCTTCGCAGGATCTCTCCGCAGACTGGATGCGGACCAGAAGTGACCGCCTAATGCAGCAGAGCACGACATCAAGCCTGCGCATTCTGGTTGTTGAGATCACGACTGTCGTCGCACTTTCACTTCTTCTTTTCTTCTATGGTCTAGGCAGCTTTGGACTTGCAGGCGCGGACGAGCCTCGCTATGCCCAGGTTGCTCGCGAGATGCTGCGCAACAATGACTTCGTTACACCGACTCTATATGGAAGCCCCTGGTTAGAGAAGCCCGCACTCTATTACTGGCGAGCAGCGGCGGCGTTCCGGACTTTTGGCGTTCACGACTGGGCTGCACGGCTTCCTTCCGCCACCTTCGCGCTCGCGCTGGTAGTGATCATTTACTTTCACATGCGCCGGTTCCGTCCTGGCGCGCAATTCGGCGCAGCTCTGATTACAGCTGCTTCGGCAGCGATCATCGGGTTCTCGCGCGGCGCCTCCACTGACATGCAGTTGGCTGCCCCGTTTTCTTTCGCCATGCTTGGCTGGTATGCGTGGTTCGAAACGGGTAAGAAATTCTGGCTCTTTGACCTCTATTTCTTTCTCGCCGTTGGCACCTTGGCAAAGGGGCCCGTTGCGCCTGGGCTCGCTTTCTTTATCGTGCTGATCTTCGCGGCCGTGCGGCGCGACGTCAAGCCTGTCTGGAAAACGCTGTGGTGGCCTGGAATCCTGATCTATTCCATGATCGTGCTGCCTTGGTACATTGCCGTGCAGCGCGCCAACAAAGATTTTTTTAAGATTTTCTTCCTGCAACATAACCTCGAGCGCTTCGCGACCGACCTCTTTCAGCATCGGCAGCCATTCTGGTACTACATTCCCGTATTGATCCTGGCGTTGATGCCCTGGACCGTGTACGGAATCGCGGCGCTCATTTCCGCAGCAAGGCAGACGTGGCAGGAGTGGCGGTTGTCGGCGCCTGGCCGCGCCCGGGAAAGCGAACAAATCGGAGACTCTTTCCCGGAGTTTCTCGTGATTTGGGCTTTATTTCCAGTTGTGTTTTTT
>DATLKS010000394.1:0-9155 GCA_035538255.1 Terriglobales bacterium | reverse complement strand
ATTTTCTATCCTCCTGAAGATCTGGCCAAAGACAAACCTGGGTACGAACTGGAAGTGGCTGCGAAAGTCGGCAGCTTCGAGGACGAAGGCTGGCGGCTCAAAAAAGACGGAAGTAAGTTCTGGGCGAACGTCGTTATTACTAGAGTTCTCGACGACCGCGGCACCTTGGTTGGATTCGGCAAGATTACCCGTGATCTTACCGACCGCCGCGAAACCGAACTGCAATACCGGAGGTTAATCGAGGGTGTCACCGATTACGCGATCTACTCTCTCGATCCAACTGGGCGCGTGACCACTTGGAACTCCGGCGCAAGACGTTTAAAAGGCTACGAGGCTGACGAAATTATTGGGCAGCATTTCTCGAAGTTCTACGTTGCCGAAGATATCGCTGCGAACATACCGCAGCGCGTTCTGGAGATTGCGGCTAAAGAAGGCCATTATGAAGGCGAAGGTTGGCGTGTGCGAAAAGACGGAAACCGCTTCTGGTCGAGCGTCGTGGTCACTCCGATTCGCGACGAACAGGGTGCGCTGGTCGGATTTTCGAAAATTACCCGCGACGTAACTGATCGCAAAATATTGCTCGATAAACTTCAGAGGCACTCCGAGGAGCTGGAACTCAGAATCAAAGAGCGTGAGCAGACCAACGCCGAGCTGGAAGCATTCAGCTACTCCGTCTCGCACGATCTGCGGGCGCCACTGCGGGCAATTGAGGGATTCACGGACATCATATTGCAAGATTTCGCTGGCAAGTTGCCCGGCGAGGTAACGGAATCCCTCGCGCAGATCGCGACAGCCGCCGCGAGGATGAACCGGCTCGTCCAGGACCTTCTGAATTACAGCCGGCTTTCGCGAATGGAATTAAAGCTAGAATCTGTGAACGTGAAGACAGCAATCACGGATGCTTGCAATCAGCTTGAGCAAGCTGTCCATTCCAGAATCTCAGTTTCAGCGGACGCCAATGTGGAAGTGCGAGCACATGGTGCCGTGCTCAGGCAGATACTCTTCAATCTGCTGAACAACGCCGTAAAATTTACCAAACCGGGAATGCCCCCTGAAGTGGAAGTAAAGGTGCTCAAACAGGGCCGTCATGTTCATATTCAAATTAAAGACGAGGGAATTGGAATCGCACCTCAACATCAGGAGCGGATTTTCCAGGTCTTCGAACGCCTGCACAATGCTGAAGAATATCCTGGAACCGGTATTGGCCTGGCGATTGTCCGGCGCGGGATTACGCGGCTCGTAGGCACGGTGAGCCTGCAATCCGAATTGGGAAAGGGCAGTACATTTGAAATCCGGCTTCCGGCAGCCTGAATCATGTCTACGGAACACAACATCTTGCTCGTTGAGGATGAAAGCGCAGACGCGTTGTTGGTGAAGCGGGCGCTTGAGAAAACGGGTTTTGATTTCAGAATATCGCGGGTCAAGCACGGTGATGAGGCAATCGATTACTTGACCGGTGCTCCACCTTTTGAGGATCGGGAAACCTACCCTTTACCTGATGTCATTTTGCTCGATATCAAGTTGCCTCGACGCACCGGGTTTGAGGTTCTGGAATGGCTGCGGTCACAACCTTCGGGGTTGAACCGCATCCCCGTTGTGATGCTGACTTCTTCCCGCCATTCGGTTGACGTCAATCGCGCATATGACCTTCGTGCGAACGGCTATCTCACCAAACCCGATACCGCCAACAAGCTGCAGGAGATGATGATAGATTTTAAGAGATACTGGCTTCGCTGGAATGAGCAGCCGGAGATACGGACCGGAGCTGACCGCTGGATGACATAATTCGCCGGACATTCGCTGCAGATGCCGGCTGAGAAATGTTTCCAAACGGGAATTCTAAATCTGCAGCGCTTTCAAAATCTCTTTCCTGCTCCTGAGCATCCTTTTCTGCTCATTTTCCTTTCTTTAACACGTCTGATCGTCAAAAAAACGAATTCCTACTAACAGCAAATCTTATGGAAGGTTTTGTCGATTTTACGCGTTCCTCCTCGTCGTACGTATGAATGCATGTTACGGTTCGATTTACGAGTGAACGCGGTCAAATAAGTTCATCTTTTTGCCATTTGGGATCATCGGATGGTGTAACTCTGGACCGATGTAGCAAAACGAGTCCAACTGTGCGACTCGCCTCGACGTTGGTACCTGCGCCGCGCCGATACGGTCGCCAAACGACAACCGCACAATTTTCGCTTTGTGGCAGGCGGCCGCCGGGAGGCATGCCTGGGACGAGCCGCTATGCGCAGGGTTTTAATCGCTCTCTGATCTGAAAGGAACCTAAATGTTGAAACGCATGCTCCTCATGCTGGTCGTTGTGGCGGCGCTGATCGCCTCCCTCGGCTATTTCAAATTGCGACAAGTTCAGGCAGCAGTAAAGAACAGCACGTTCCAGCCGCCTCCCGAAGCGATCACCACCATCATCGCTAAGCAGCAGACGTGGCCCGCGACACTCAGCGTCGTAGGAACGATGGCCGCGGTCCATGGCGTTACAGTCAGTGCGGATCTGCCAGGGACGGTTGACAAAATCCACTTCGAGTCGGGGAAATTTGTTCAGGCCGGAGAGGTGCTCGTCGAGCTGGATACGCGTCAGGAACGTGCACAACTTGCCTCAATGGAAGCGCAACGCGAGCTCGCGAAGGTCAACTACGCACGCATGGAGAAGCTCGTTACTGAAGGCGTGATCTCTCGCGTGGACTACGACAAAGCTGTGGCCGATCAAAAGCAAACCGAAGCCAACTCCGCTGAGATCAAGGCTGCGATCGATCGAAAGACCATCCGCGCGCCGTTCTCAGGCGTGCTGGGCATCCGCCAGGTGAATCTCGGACAGTATCTGGCTGCCGGCAGCCCGATTGTTCCCTTGCAATCGCTGAATCCTATTTATGTGAACTTCAACGTCCCGCAGCAGGTGATGAGTCATGTGAAGATCGGGGAGAACGTTCGTGTCACCGCCGATAACCTCGCTGGAATGGCTTTTACCGGCCGCGTGAACGCGCTCGATTCCGTCGTGGACCAGGCGACGCGCAACGTACAGATCCAGGCGACACTCGCAAACTCGCAAGGGAAACTGCGTCCCGGCATGTTCGCGCAGGTGGAGGTGGGCGTGGGCACGAGCCAAACTGTATTTCCCTTGCCCGCTTCGGCGATCAGCTATGCGCCCTTCGGTGACTCGGTCTACATCGTAAGTGACATGAAGGCTCCGACCGGGCAGAGCTATCGCGGAGTCCGCCAGCAATTCGTGAAGATTGAAGGCGCGCGCGGTGACCAAGTCGGAGTCGTCTCTGGACTTCACGCCGGCGACGAAATCGTGACCTCCGGCGTCTTCAAGCTGCGCAACGGAGCTGCGGTGGCCGTCAATAACAAGGTTCAGCCAGGAAATAATCCGGCTCCTAAACCCGAGGACAACTGATGAAGCTCACTGACCTCTTTATTAAGCGACCGGTACTGGCGATCTGCGTCAACCTGGTAATCCTCATAGCGGGACTACAGGCCATTCGCTCGCTCAGCGTGCGGCAGTATCCACGTAGCGATATCGCGGTAGTGCAGGTCTCGACCGTGTACGTAGGCGCGAACGCCGACTTAGTCCGCGGATTCATTACCACGCCTCTGGAGCGCGTCATCGCCAGCGCTGACGGGATTGATTATATGGAGTCGTCGAGCGCTCAGGGGCTGAGCACGATCACCGTTCACCTGAAGCTCAATTACGACACCAACGCGGCACTCACACAGATACAGGCGAAGGTAGCGCAGGTCCGCAACGATCTGCCTCCAGAGGCTGAGGCGCCGATCATCGATTTGCAGACAGCCGATCAGCAGTTTGCGGCGATGTACCTTGGCTTCTCTTCGTCTGATCTCGATCAGAACCAGATCACCGACTATTTGACACGCGTCGTCCAGCCCAAGCTGAGCGCCATCAACGGCGTGCAGCGTGCCGACATTCTCGGTAAGCGCACGTTCGCCATGCGGATCTGGCTTAAGCCAGAGAAGATGGCGGCCCTGGGCATTACGCCGTCGGCTGTTCATGACGCGCTGGCCAACAACAACTATCTCTCCGCACTCGGGAAAACCAAAGGCTCGATGGTTTCCGTGAACCTCGTGGCCAATACCGATCTGCGGACGCCGGAAGAGTTCCGCAACCTGGTCGTGAAGCAGGATAAAGGGACGATCGTTCGGCTCGGCGAAATCGCCGATGTGGTTCTCGGCGCTGAGACGTACGACGAAGATGTCCGCTTCAATGGCGAGTCTGCAACCTTCATGGGAGTATGGGTGCTTCCAACCGCGAACTCCCTTGAAGTCATTAAAGAGGTGCGAAATACAATTCCGGGAATTCGCGCGCAATTGCCCGTCGGAATGAAGGTTGGCATTCCGTACGACTCGACTGCTTACATCCAGGACGCAATCAAGGAGGTGTTGAGCACGCTCAGCGAGACGCTCTTGATCGTTATTGTGGTCATCTTCCTGTTCCTGGGCTCGTTCCGGTCCGTATTGATTCCGGTTATTGCCATCCCTGTCTCACTGATCGGCGCGGTGTTCCTGATGCTGGTGGCAGGTTTCACCATCAACCTTCTTACCTTGCTGGCCATAGTCCTCTCGGTCGGATTGGTGGTCGATGACGCCATCGTCATGGTGGAGAACGTTGAGCGCCACCTTCATGAAGGGAAGACTCCGTTCCGAGCCGCAATTGACGCTGCACGCGAGCTTGTAGGCCCGATCATCGCGATGACTATTACTCTGGCCGCCGTTTATGCGCCGATCGGTATCCAGGGCGGCTTGACCGGCGCTCTGTTCCGCGAATTCGCATTCACGCTTGCAGGCGCGGTTATCATTTCGGGAATCGTTGCACTGACGTTATCGCCGATGATGGGCTCGAAGCTGCTGCGCGCGGGAGACACGGAGCGCGGCTTCGCGGGTTTCGTGAACCGGCGCTTCGAAAACGTGCGTACGCTTTACTCCAAGGTACTGTGCAGAACGCTGCAGTATAGGCCGGTAGTTCTGACGCTCTGGGTTATCGTGGCAGCGTTGATCGTGCCTTTCTACATCTTCTCTCAGCGCGAACTTGCGCCGGCCGAAGATCAGGGTGTGGTGTTCGGAGTTGTACAGGCTTCCCCCAATTCAACTCTCGATCAAACCAAACTGTTCGCGTCGCAGATCTACGATGTGTATCACTCCTTTCCTGAGGCTGAGAGCATCTTTCAGATCACCGATCCGACCGGCGGTTTTGGTGGCATGGTGACGAAGCCCTGGAGCCAACGCACGAAGACTGCGCAGCAACTGCTGATTCAATCGACTGGTCCGCTTTCCAAGATCGCGGGCGTGCGTGTGATTCCGCTCACGCCTCCGCCTCTTCCTGGCGGCGGAAACTTCCCAGTGGACTTCGTCATAGCATCTTCGGCGGAGCCGCAGCAGCTCGCGCAGTTCGCCAATGAGCTGGTGAAACGCGCGTTCCAGAGCGGCATCTTCATCTATGCCGATTCCGATCTGAAGTTCGACCAGCCGCAGGCTGAAGTGGTCTTCGATCGTGACAAGCTGCGTTCGCAGGGTGTGGATCTGAGCCAGGCGGGGAAGGATCTTTCCACCCTGCTCGGCGGGAATTACGTGAACCGCTTCAGCATTCAGGGGCAGAGCTATAAGGTCATTCCCCAGGTGAAGCGCGTGGAGCGTCTGACTCCCGACCAACTGGCGCAGATTTACGTGAAAGGATCGAACGACCAGCTAGTTCCACTGTCAACATTCGCAAACCTGAAGACCACGACGGAACCACGGCAACTGAACAAGTTCCAGCAGCTCAACGCTGTGCGAATTCAGGGCGTGATCCCGCCGCCGGTTCCGTTGGATACGGCGCTGACCTTCCTTGAGACCGAAGCCAAGAAAATTCTCCCGCAGGGATTCACCATTGACTATGCGGGCGAATCGCGACAGCTCCGCGTTGAAGGCAGCAAGTTCCTCGGCACGTTCTTACTGTCCGCCATCCTGATTTACCTCGTGCTGGCTGCACAGTTTGAGAGCTTCCGCGATCCGTTTATCGTGCTCGCCGGCTCGGTGCCGCTGGCAATCGCCGGAGCGCTGCTGTTCTCCTTCCTCGGTTTCACGACGCTGAACATCTATAGCGAAGTGGGACTAATTACTCTGGTCGGATTGGTGTCGAAGAACGGCATTCTAATCGTGGAGTTCGCCAACCATCTTCAGGAGACCGGCAAGAGCAAGCTGAATGCCGTGATTGAAGCGGCTCAGACGCGACTTCGTCCGATTCTGATGACCACTGCCGCTACGGTAGTTGGACACTTCCCGCTCGTTCTGGCGAAGGGTCCCGGCGCTGGCGCTCGCAACAGTATCGGCATCATGCTGGTGAGCGGCATGATCATCGGAACGATGTTCACTCTGTTCGTCGTTCCCTCGATCTATATGCTGGTGGCTCGCAAGCACGTTGCCTTGGTGGAGGACGAAGCCGGGGTAACGGACGACATTCCCGAATTGGCAGAGGCTGCTTCCTAAGTATCCTTTACGCAACGCGGATTGCGAAATCTGTTAAAGGCAAGTCAAGGACATCGCAATCCGCGGTTTCTTTCTCGATTGATTAACTGAACTAAACTTCCAATAGCAGTCGGATGGCGACCTGAAGGATCACAGAGTTTTCGTCTTCGAAACAACCAGGCGTCGACTTCCGAGTTTTGGCGGCTGGAATCCGCCGGAGCGAGACATACCCATTTGAGAGTGCACGATCGGTCGAGTAAAAGACCATCAAATCTCGCCGCCCTCTCTGATGGAGAGGTCTGGGCGGCGATTCGCTATCTAGATTCCAAGGCGCAGCGAGGTACAGGCGATCTTCTCGCTTGTATGATCCTGTGCTGGATCATCCTTTTCCTCTGCACGTTTTATCTCATCATTTATCTCCGGCCATAAGCGCAGAGTTCCTCTGCCTCTTTCTGACGTGGAATGCATCCGCGGAATGCTTCTGGCACGTTCTGGAGAAACGGGCAACCAAGAGCAAAACCAAAAGCTCACGCGGATGCACACGGAGGTTACGGATTTGCACAGATCTTTAAGGGATTAATTACAAAATTGAAGCATCCGCGCAGATCCGCAGATCCGCAAAATCAGCGTGTATCCGCGTGAGCTTTTGTTGTTGTTGGCGTCGGCTATTTAGCACCAGGGCTGCAGTAATTTTCACCTCCACCGATCCCGCCTAGAACGACGGATCAAAATATCGTGGTTCTAACCTCCGCAAGTCGCTGATTCTTCGTTGAAATTTCCACATTATTTTTCTCGAATCACGGCCTTATTTCCAGTTCCATTACGGTACAATCGCTGAGCGAATAAAAGGAGAATACCACCGATGACACGCGAGCAGCCACAGACTGGCCGGAGCGCCGGCTTTGAGGTCCAGTTTTGGGAGCAAAAAGCAAAACATAAGATCCTTCGACTTCGCTCAGAAGTGATCCGCAAGATGTTGCGTATCGCTCGTGGTCGATCCGGCACAGCTTGCGGATCAAAAAATGAAAATTCCGGATTTGATGGGTGCAAGTCCTTTGGATGACGGATCTTGCGAAAAACAAGGGAGGAGGAGGGAGTGAAATGCTCTCTTTTCGAGCCATGACGGTACTTGGGAGGCAGCCCTTGCCCGGCTATTAGGAAACATGCCAAAAAAAAATCAGGCAACTTACTTGACTGTTATATAAAACTAGTACACTATAAGTAGCGATGAACGGCGACCCCAAGAAGCACAAGGAATTTCGGTTCCGGCTGGACCTGCACAGCGGCGTGCCTGTTTATCGCCAGATTATCGATCAGGTAAATGGAGGGATCGCGGCGGGAGTGCTCAGGCCGGGGGATCAGCTTCCCACGGTTCGCCAGCTTGCGGTGGATCTCTCGATCAATCCGAACACGGTTATACGTGCTTATCGCGAGCTGGAAATCCGCGGGATTTTACAGACACAGCAGGGGACGGGCACCTTCATCAGCGATCAAAAGGTCCAGGGCAACGATGGCGAGAGGCAGCGAAGGCTCGATCAGCTTGTCGGAGAGTTCGTCGCTCGCGCGGGCTCGGCTGGCTTCACCGTTGACGAATTGCTGGAGGAATTGGAAGAGTTGCGGAGCGAGGTGGGAAAGAAGAGGAGATGAACGTCATGTGGGACGTCAACAGAAATCGTATCAGCGGCATTGCCTTGGCGCTTTGCGTCATTTCAATTGCGGTTGGCTTTGGGCTTATGGCTGCCCTGAGCAGCCGCACGTTGTTTTACGTCGGGTTGGCGATCGGAATTTATCTGCTGTTGTCGATCAAAGTCGCTGATCAGTGGGAGAAAGTCGCAGTGCTGCGCCTGGGCCGATACATAGGACTGCGCGGTCCAGGGATCTTCCATGTGATTCCCATTGTGGATCGGCTGAGCCGGTTCGTCGATCAGCGAGTTCGTGTCGCCAACGTTACGGCGGAATCCACTTTGACCCGCGATACGGTACCAGTCAACGTTGATGCGATCGTGTTTTGGCTTGTCTGGAATGCCGAGAAATCGATTCTGGAAGTCGAAGACTTCGTGCAGGCGATCACAATGAGCGCACAAACAGGCTTGCGGGAGTCGATCGGACGCCACGAGTTGGCGCAGATGATCACCGAACGGGAGACGCTTGGACGCGAGCTGCAGCGCATTCTGGACGAAAAGACCAATCCGTGGGGGATCACCGTACAGTCGGTCGAGATTCGCGATGTGCGCATCCCGCAAGCGCTGGAAGATGCGATGTCGCGCCAGGCACAGGCCGAACGCGAGCGTCAGGCACGCATCATTCTGGGCCAGGCCGAAACAGAAATCTCGGAGAAGTTCTCGCAGGCCGCAGCAACCTATCAGGACAATCCTGTCGCCCTGCATCTGCGCGCGATGAACATGCTGTACGAGGCCATCAAAGAGCGCGGCTCGATGGTGATCGTGCCTTCGTCAGCGGTGGAGACCATGGGTTTGGGCGGAACTTTGGCGACGGCTGCACTAGCCAAGGCACCTGGAGCATGAGGAGGAAATATGAAGACCAAAATGGCATTTGTAATCGTTGTTTTCCTCTATGTCGTAACGGCAGGCGCTCAGTCGGGTAATGCGACCCCGAACTCTTCTTTTGCAGGCACATGGGTCGGCGAAAAGATGAACGATCTTCCATCAGTCGATCTAAAGGTTGAG
>DATLKS010000393.1:0-19892 GCA_035538255.1 Terriglobales bacterium | reverse complement strand
GTTTGTAACGTCGATGGTGAAGTCGCCCACTTCAATGATCTGTGGCGAATCTTCATCGCGTCGCATCAAATTTCCGGATGCCTGCGGGCAGCTTACTTCCTGACAGTCCGTCGCCCTTGTGTACCCAATTCAGCAGCCCCATTCAGCCGAACCCGGCTTCGCGAAGTAGCGGCTGCTATCTGTGTCGTTTGTTTGTTTTGAGTGACCGATTTCCAGCAAAACTAAGCGTGCAGCAGCGATCATGCGGTTTCTCTCGGACAGCGGAATATCGCTCCAACTCTGGGGCCGAGGTGCACTGGAGCATTCGAAGTCTGGGCCTAAGGCTTGGTGATAATGGAAAAACGTTTTGGCTAGTTGTTCCGGGGAAACATCTTCTGTAGACATTATGAATAATTGCCTTTCATCAGATACCTGCATTGAAGTGGAGAGGCGGTTCAGTGCTCTGACGAGACTGGAACTCGGTTTCGCAGACGATCACGATACGAACGAGGATTGATTCAAATGGCTCATCAGTAACCTGTGAATCTGCTCCAGTCGTAATAAGGGATCACTACGTTCGCCTCATTGCCGTAATCGCGCAGATCAGCTCCCTTTGCGCCATGTTGAATTAGCGCGACACGAGCTTGAAACGACGAACCAAGAGAGCGACCCTTCGCGTCGAGCGATTTTGACTCAATCTCTCCTGCGCCGAAGTTAGTTTGGCGCTTGAATTCTGTGAGAACGCTAATCAGAACGCGAATTAGAAACAGGATGCGTGCCGTTGCCGTAATCATGATCAGTAGCAGGACCATATGAATTCGGTGAGTGGCTGGGGCGATCTTCACGTTACGGCCGCCAGTTGATTAGACATTTTGAGCTCCAAATACGCGGTAAGAGCCCTATAAGGACTTAGTAAACGTCAGGAAGTTTTATCGAGACATACGCTCGCGGTTAGAGACGATGACGATCTGAATGTCTTTGGCAAAGGTCGATGATCCTCTGAATGGGATTTCGAGGCGACGTTCTTGGCCATAGATTTTGGGTGTGTTCGTGAATGGCACGTTGAACTCAGAATTCTGTGACTCTGCCTACTCGCCAGGAGTGAACCGGTAGCCAATCCACGGCTCGGTTACGATGTAATGCCGCCCGGAGCTGCCTTCGAGTTTTTTCCGGAGCTGTCCGACGAAGACGCGCAAATATTCGTTCTGGTTTACGCTCTGCGCTCCCCACACGGAGCGCAGAAGCACTGCGTGGGTAATGACCTTGTCGGGATGGCGGGCAAAATAGACAAGGAGATCGAATTCTTTTGGAGTGAGTCGGACATCCTCACCACGAACCAGAATTCGGTGGCCTGCGAGATCGATTTTGAAATCTCCTACTTCGATTTCCTGTTCTTCGGGTTTTGGCGGAGAGAAGCGCCGGAGATGCGCCCGTACCCGGGCCAAAAGTTCATTGGTACTGAACGGCTTGGTCACATAATCGTCCGCACCTGCATCGAGAGCCTCGATTTTGGAACGTTCTTCTTCGCGGACTGAGAGCACGATAATGGGCACCTCCGATTTGCTTCGAACTCGCTTCGTTAATTCAATGCCATTGATGTCGGGCATCGAGAGGTCGGTGATGATTAACTCGGGCGGCCAGTCGCTCACCACGTCGAGTGCGGCCTGAGCGTCATTGGCAACACGGATCTCATAGCCGTGACTGGAAAGCGTGGTTCTGAGAACCCGCGTGATTTGCGGTTCGTCATCAACCACTAGAATTCGTCGGCCTGCCACGATCAATCTGCCCTTTGCGTAATGATATGCACATCGACCGGCGGCGCATTGCGCAGGAAACGCTGGATCGCCCCCAGATATACGTACTCGCGCCATCCGCCGACGGCGGAGCGTCCAAAAACCACCTGCGTGATGTGCTCGTCACGGACGAATTCCGCTACGGCAGAGGCGATGTCTTTGCCCTTCAGACGGACGATCTTTGCCGAAAGATTTTCGGCGAATTGAAAGTTTGCATTCAAACTGCGCGCCTGATCGGGATCGCGGTCTTTCTCCTGCTCGACGTACACGGCGAAGAAGTCGGCGTCGATGCGATCAGCGATTCTGGCTCCGCGAGCGATGAGCTGCTGCGACTCAGGATGCGCGCTGATGCACACCGCGATCTTTTCACGCACTCCCCAGTTCTGATCGATGTTCTTTTTTTTGAGATACGCGTCGAGACTGCGATCGACCGCGTGCGTGACCTGCCGCAGAGCAAGTTCGCGCAATGCCATCAGGTTCCCGCGACGAAAAAAATTCTTCAGCGCCTTTTCTGCGCGATCAAGTGGATAAATGTCACCGCGCTGCATACGAGTCTGCAGCGCCTCAGGTGTGAGGTCGGCCATCACAACTTCATCGGCGCGCTGGAGTACCCAATCGGGAACGGTCTCGCGAACCTGAATTCCGGTGATGCTCTGGATGGTGGGATTCATGCTCTCAAGGTGCTGGATGTTCATGGTCGAGAGAACGTCAATCTTGTTGTCGAGAAGCTCCAGCACGTCTTCATATCGCTTGCGATGCTTGCTGCCTTCGACATTGGTGTGAGCGAATTCATCGATGAGCGCAACCTGCGGCTTGCGCGCAAGGATTGCGTCCACATCCATCTCTTCAAAGATCGTGCCTTTGTATTCAAGCTTGCGCCGAGGAATGATCTCCAATTGCTGCACAAGCTCGGCAATCCCTTTGCGACCGTGGGTCTCGATCAAGCCGATGACTACGTCTTCGCCACGGCGATGCCGGCGAATGGCCTCGCTCAGCATACTGTAGGTCTTTCCCACTCCGGGAGCGTACCCGAGGATAAGCTTGAAAACGCCCTGGCGCTTCTCAGGAGCAGTCTGCTCCAGCCATTCTTCCGGAGTCTTGGGCATGGGCTACATTTTGCGTGACCGCATGGGAATTGTCGAACTCGGCTACAATCGGCGCGTGAAAGCTCTGCTGAAAAGAGCGCTCAGATTTGGCGTCGCGGTTCTAATCATCACTGCCATCACGTTCGTCTATAGACGCGTGGTGAGAGTGAATCCGACCACAGTGGCGTTGAGTTTTCTGCTCGGCGTTCTTATCGTCTCCGCCAATTGGGGCCTGACGGTTGCGGTTTTTATGTCAATTGTGGCCGCACTGGTGTTCAACTTCTTCTTCCTTCCCCCGATTGGCACATTCACGATTGCCGATACTCAAAATTGGGTGGCGTTATTTGCCTTCTTAGTTACAGCGGTAGTCGCGAGCAATCTTTCTGAGCGCGTGCGGCGCGAAGCTCGTGAGGCGGATGCACGCCGTCATGAGACCGAGCGGCTTTATTCTTTCAGCCAGCAGCTCCTGGTAAGTGAGAACGTCGTCGAATTACTGAACGCCATCCCCAATTATCTGGCGAGAACCTTCGATGCAAAGGATGCGGCTATCTATGTCATTGATCGTGACCGCGTCTATCGTTCCGGCGGCGAGGACCGCGAAATCAGTAAAGACGATCTGAAGATTGCTGCCGCGCGCTCTGAACTGGTGATCGATCATACTCGCGACATAAGTTTCGTTCCTATTCGTATGGGAACTCGCACGATGGGGATCCTTGCTCTTGGAAGCGTCGGCATTTCCCAGGAGACACTGGAAGCCGTCGGCAGTCTCATTGCTGTTGCCATTGAGCGGGCTGGCGCAGTTGATAAGCTCATGCGCACGGAGGCAGCGCGTGAGAGCGAGCGCCTGCGTTCCGCTCTTCTCGACTCCGTCACCCACGAGTTCCGCACACCGCTGACGTCGATCAAAGCCTCAGTGAGCAGTTTGCTGGGCCACGAGCAACTCGCTCCTGAGCAGCGCAACGAGCTGCTGACCGTCATCGATGAAGAGAGTGACCGGCTCAATCGTTTGGTTGGAGAAGCAGTGGAAATGGCTCAGTTGGACGCTAAGGAAGTGAAACTCGAGCTGCGTCCGCATGCGATTCAGGAAGTGATAGAGGAAGCCATCGACGAATCGAAGCAAGTTCTCTCGCAGAATCCCGTGGAAGTGCGCCTTCCTGAGCAACTTCCTCCGGCGACAATGGATGCGACGTGGATCGTCAAAGTCCTGCGTCACCTGCTGGAGAACGCAGTGAAGTACTCTCAGCCGGGATCGCCCATCTTCATCAGTTCAGAGGTCAAGAGCGACCGGCTCATTACCAGCGTTGCCGATCGTGGCAGCGGCATTGACGACCTGGAGCGCTCGCTGATCTTCGACAAGTTCTATCGCGGCCAGAGCCAGCGCTATCGCGTGCAGGGTACTGGAATGGGACTGGCAATCGTGAAGGCAATCGTCGAGGCCCACGGCGGGAGAATAAGCGTCACCAGCCAGTTGGGGCAGGGCTCGGTGTTCTCATTTGGCCTGCCTGTAGCGAAGTGATGGCTAGGATCGCCCTGGCAGTTTGTCCAAACGGGCACGGTTCCGCTGTGTTCAAGCCATGCCCTGATAAGACCCGTCGCTGACTAATTGCGTGCTCATTCCGCGCTCGATTGCTTTCAACTGCATCTCAGAACAGAGTGACGCGAAGACCACAATTCGACGCTGTGGAGATCGCGTGCGAGCAGCCGGTGCGAGCAGAAATTGAGGAACACAAAGCAGAGTCGCTGCTCGGCTATTTGGCTGCTGTGTTTCATATTCGCGATCGCCTGCCTGTACGGGAGACTAGGCGAGCCGAGCTCTGGTTTCGTGGAGCCGACCGCGAACATGATCCCATTCCTAGCTTGTTCCGTTATGAAAATGCCGATGAATGGGAGATTCGCCGCGAGTTTCGCCGGCGCGGGATTCTGATGCTTTCGGAGCGGGAGCCCCAGGACGAATGGGAGTGGTACTTCCTTATGCGTCACAACAACGCTCCCACACGCCTGCTCGATTGGACCGACAGCGCGTTAATCGCTCTTTACTTCTCTCTCCGATTACGGCTGCCCGAGAAACTTCCGCCGGCAGTCTGGGTGTTGAATCCCGTGCGGCTGAATCAGATTGTCTGCAATACGGACTCGGTGGTATTGAGCAACGAACCGCAAGCTGCTGGATATCTGCACGAGTCTCCACGCGACGAGCTCCGGCCAGAGCTGCCGATTGCGGTCGATCCCATCCATGTGTCGCGACGACTGGCCGTGCAGAGAAGCCGCTTTACCATTCACGGAAGGGACCAAAATGGACTAATTACTGTCGCTGCATCACATCCCGGCGTTCTGTTCCGGATCATCATCGAAAAGAAGTGCGTTTCTCAGGTCCTCAACGATCTGCGAACGTGCGGCGTCTCCGAGACTACGATTTTTCCCGATCTCGAGGGACTCTCACGAGAGCTGCTGCGCGAGTGGCCGAGCAAAAGCCAGGGACAAAGCTGAGCTCCTGGATTTATTGATTAATTTGCGCTTTTCAAGCATCGGCTTCTGGCAAAGCCCTGCATCTAACGTCAAGTACCGGTCAGAAATCTTAACGAAGAAGGCGAGTGCGCCACTTTGGAGTGGGATTCGGCAATTACTCTGGCCTTTGCCGCAGAACACCTGTTTGAGGCAGCCCAGTTACTCACCAGTGACCTTGTTCCACCGAACGAGGCGGTCCGTATTGTGCACGCTAGGCACCTTCTTCCTCTACTCGAGAATGACAGTTTTCTTCCCGGTCACCTTCGCGAGAAGCTGGTTGCAGCTGACGAGGAGTATCAAAACGCCCGCGCAGAAGGTCTCACGCGCGACTTTGCGCGACATCTGGCTTCAGAGCTCATGAGCATTTTGCTAGAAATCAACGCAACGCTGATTCCAATTGCTGAGCCATCCTTCCTGAGAATCCGGCCAGAGGCCGCTTAGTAGTCGCCTTAGAGAGATTTCCACTCCTTGTGGCCTTGCGTTATATTCACCTTCCCGGCACTCCGAACCCGAGGTAAGTAATGTCGCGAACCGTTCGCTGCGGCCTGATTCAGGCCCACAATCCTCTTGGTCCAGATCACAGCCTGGCTCACATTAAAAAGGCGATGATCGACAAGCATCTGAAGCTGATCGAGCAGGCTGCAAAGCAAAAGGTCCAGGTACTCTGCCTGCAGGAACTTTTCTATGGGCCTTACTTCTGTGCCGAGCAGAACCAAAAGTGGTACGAGATGACTGAATCGGTGCCCGATGGTGCGACCACCAAGCTCATGCAGAAGATTGCTGCCAAGCACAAGATGGTCATCGTTGTGCCGGTTTATGAAGAGGAGATGACCGGGCTGTACTTCAACACTGCTTCAGTGATCGATGCTGATGGGCGCTTTCTTGGAAAATATCGCAAGCACCACATACCGCAGGTCGCTCCCGGATTTTGGGAGAAGTTTTACTTTACTCCCGGTGATACCGGCTATCCGGTTTTCCAGACCCGCTACGCGCGAGTGGGAGTTTACATCTGCTACGACCGCCATTTTCCTGAAGGCGCCCGCATTCTTGGCTTGAATGGCGCTGAGCTCGTCTTCAATCCCTCGGCGACCGTCGCAGGTTTGTCGGAATATTTATGGGAGCTCGAGCAACCCGCCCATGCGGTGGCCAACGGATATTTTGTCGGGGCAATCAATCGCGTGGGAGTCGAAAAACCCTGGGCGATTGGCGAGTTCTACGGTAAGAGCTACTTCTGCAATCCACGAGGGAAAATCATTGCTCAAGCCAGCCGTGACAAAGACGAAGTAGTGGTCGCAGATCTGGACCTCGACATGATTGCTGAAGTGCGCAAGACATGGCAGTTCTTCCGCGACCGGCGTCCGGATTCATATGAGCCACTGGTGTCCCAGGCTGGGAAAGGTGCCGGAGCGGGAAAGTGAGACAGAGTAATAGGCAGCAAGCAAACGCAAAGCTGCTTTCCGTTTAGCCTATTGCCATCGCTTATTGCCGATTGCGAGGATGTGTATGACCAAAGAAGAGATTCTCCGCAAACATAAGCAGTACCTTTTTCCGTCGATCACGACCTACTTCGCCGAACCGCTGGTCACCGATCATGCCAGCATGCAGTACCTCTGGGATACGGATGGGAAGAAGTATCTCGACTTTTTCGGCGGCATCGTCACCATCTCAGTTGGCCACACCAATCCGCGTGTGACATCGAAAGTTAAAGCACAAATTGACAGGCTGCAGCACGCGTCGACGATGTTTCCCAACGAAGCAATCGTCGCGCTCGCGGAAAAGATTGCGCAGATCACGCCGGGAGACATTTCGCAGAGTTTCTTCTCGAATAGCGGCACGGAAGCCAATGAGACTGCAGTCCAACTGGCGCGCATTCACACCGGCAACTATGAAGTTGTTGCGCTCCGGCACGGCTACAGCGGACGGTCGCAGCTTGCGCAATCGCTCACTGGTCACGGGACGTGGCGCAAGTCGTTACCAAGCGGCGCACATGGAATCGTGCACGCGATTAATCCATATTGCTATCGCTGTCCTTTTGGAATGAAGCCGACCGAGTGCGGCGTGGAATGCGCAAAAGATGTGGAGGCTGTGATTCAAACCACGACCTCCGGGCAGATCGCCGCATTTATCGCTGAGCCTATTCAGGGCGTCGGTGGTTTCATCACCCCACCGAAGGAGTACTTCAAAATCGTTTTTAATATCGTGAAGCAATACGGCGGCCTTTTCATTTCCGACGAAGTGCAAACGGGCTGGGGACGCACTGGTAAGAAGTGGTTTGGGATTGAACAGTGGGAGGTCTATCCCGACATCATTACGTCGGCGAAAGGCAAGGCCAACGGTATGCCGGTTGGGCTAACCGCCACGAGACCCGAGATTGCCGCCAGCTTCAAAGGACTGCAGATTTCTACGTTCGGCGGCAATCCTGTGGTGAGCGTCGCGGCCAAGGCCACGATCGATCTCATTGAAGACGGTCGTCTCATGGACAACGCCGAGGTGGTCGGCAGCTACTTCCGCCAAGGACTCGAGAGCTTGAAAGACAAGCATGACTTGATTGGCGATGTCCGTGGCATGGGGTTGATGCAGGCGCTCGAGTTCGTGACACATCGCAAGACCAAGGAAGTGGCTCCGAAAGAGACGACGCAGTTCATGGAAGAGTGCCGCAAGCGTGGACTGCTGGTAGGAAAAGGCGGCCTACACGCGAATGTGATTCGTATGTCGCCGCCTTTGAACATTGCAAAGAGTGATGTCGATGAGGCGATCCGGATTATGGATGAGTCACTGAGCGTGGTGAGGCAACCGGCGGTTGCGGCGGCAAGATAGTCCGAAACACTATGGGTACAGTCGCAAGGGAGAGCAGACTCAGCACCGCGAATATCGAAAGCAGTCCTTTATACAATCACGATCTTGCGCCTGTGGATCCTGCACAAAGGACCTGGGGCACGTACAACTACGCCGCGCTGTGGGTCTCGATGTCAGTCAACATCCTCACCTACATGCTAGCCGCGAGCCTGATCCAGGGAGGCATGGACTGGAAGCAGGCGGTGCTCACAGTCTTTCTCGGCAACACCATCGTGCTTGTGCCCATGCTGCTCAATTCCCATCCCGGAGCCAAGTACGGAATTCCTTTTCCGGTACTTGCGCGCGCTTCATTCGGAGTACTTGGAGCGAACCTCGCGGCAGTACTCAGGGCGCTGGTCGCTTGCGGGTGGTTTGGCATTCAAAGCTGGATTGGAGGTGAGGCCATCAATACTCTGTTAGCAACCCTGTGGCCGTCATGGGCGAAAAATTCTCATGGAATAGCAATCTGCTTCGGAATCTTCTGGGCGATTAATGTGATCGTCGTGCTGAAAGGCATTGAGTACATTCGTTTCCTCCAGGGTGTAAGCGCCCCGATTCTGCTCGGTGTCGGACTCTTGCTGCTTGGCTGGGCATACACCTCAGCCGGCGGATTTGGTCCGATGCTCTCCGCTCCGTCTAAATTTCGGAGCACCTCAGAATTTCTGAAATTCCTTATTCCTGCACTGAACGGTACGGTCGGTTTCTGGGCGACGGTTTCGCTCAACATTCCCGATTTCACACGCTTCGCGCGCGATCAGCGCGGACAAATCATCGGTCAGGCCCTCGCGCTGCCGACAACAATGACGTTGTATTCCTTCATCGGTGTTGCGGTGACGTCAGCAACGGTTGTGATCTACGGCTCTGCAATCTGGGATCCGGTCCAACTGCTGAGTCGGTTTCACTCTCCGGTTGCCGTTGTGATCTCTTTGCTGGCGATTCTCCTTGCAACGCTCAACGTCAACATCGGCGCAAATCTGGTATCGCCCGCAAATGATTTTTCCAATCTCTGGCCAAAGCGAATCTCGTTCAAACTCGGCGGCGTAATTACCTGCTTCATGGGCATCATGATGATGCCGTGGAAGCTGCTGGCGAATCATAAAACCTTCATTTTTGGTTGGCTCGGTGGATATGCCGCGGTACTCGGTCCCGTAGCGGGAATTATGATCTGTGATTATTTCCTCTTCCGCCGAAGAATTCTGGCCGTGCACGACCTTTATGTTCGCGGATCCAGTTATGAATACTCGGATGGTTTCAACTGGAGGGCGATTGCCGCCCTGATAATCGGAAGCGGAGTAGCTCTGGTAGGTCTTCTTGTTCCATCGGTACGATTTCTATACGACTATTCATGGTTCGTAGGATTTGCCATAGCGTTCCTGGTGTACTTGCTCCTGATGCCGAGACCGCACCTAAAGCCAGCTAATGTTTCTGCGGCGTAAATGCGTCCAGATGACTACTCCTTCACCGAGATTCCCAGGGTCTTCATCTTTCGATACAAATGGCTGCGTTCCATTCCGAGAACCTCGGCGGCACGGCTGATATTGCCTTTGCTTTCTTCCAGCTTCTTCAATATGTAGTCGCGTTCATAAGCGGCGCGAGCTTGGTGAAGGGAGGAAAACTCGGGAGTTGCACTGCGGCGAGCGCCATCGCGATAGACCAACGGCGGCAAATGCTTGCGTTCGATTCGTGCCGCACCCGGGTTCATGATCACTATCCGCTCGATCACGTTGCGCAGCTCGCGCACGTTGCCGGGCCAGGAGTACTTCATCAGTACGTCTAAAGCGTCATCGGCAATCTCGCGCGTGCGGCGGCTGTAGCGCGACGAGAACTCCTTGAGGAAATATCTGACCAAGAGGGGAATGTCTTCGAGACGATCCCGCAGCGGCGGAACGTAGAACGGGATCACATTCAGGCGATAAAAGAGATCTTCGCGAAAGTTGCCGCCGGCGATCTCCACCTCCAGATTCTTGTTGGTCGAAGCAATCACGCGCACGTCCACCGTGACCTGCTCGCTCGCTCCTACCGGGGTAAATCGCTGCTCGTCTAATGTGCGCAGGACTTTGGACTGGGTCTTCAGACTCATGTCGCCAACCTCATCGAGGAAGAGCGTGCCGCCGTCGGCACGCTCGAACGTACCGATCTTTTCGGCGCCACCCCCTGGAGTACTTGAATTGCGCGAGCCGAAGAGCTCGGCTTCGATAAAGTCCTCAGGAATCGCCGCGCAATTGACCTCGGTGAAAACACTATCGCGCCGAAGACTCTGATTGTGGATCGCGCGCGCAACCAGCTCTTTTCCTGTTCCGGATTCACCATAGATCAGGACCCGCCCATTTGTTGGAGCCATGAGTCCAATCTGCTGACGCAGCGCCTTTGTCGGTACACTCTCACCGACAATTACGCTGCGGGATTCGAGCTGCTTGCGGTACTCTCGATTCTCGCCACGCAGCTTCTGCGCCTGCATCGCATTCTTGATAAGGATCAGGGTGCGCTCGAGCGAGAGAGGCTTCTCGAGAAAATCGAAGGCGCCGAGCTTCGTCGCTTTTACGGCGGTCTCAATGGTGCCGTGGCCGGAGATGATGATGACCTCGGGCGCATCTTCCCGTTCTTTGATCTTCTCGAGTGTTTCCAGACCGTCGATTCCGGGCAGCCAGATATCCAGCAGGATCACGTCGAACGACTTCGTCTGCAAAATATCGAGACAGGTCTCGCCGCTCTCGGCGACAGAGACTTTGTATCCTTCTTCTTCTAGAACGCCGCGCAGCGACTTGCGAATCTCGGCTTCGTCATCGACCACAAGGATGGAGTTCATGGATGTTAAGGAATTTTACAGGCCAGCAAGTGCATGGCTTGCCAACCGGCACTTGCAAAGGAGGTTACCCAGTCACCGGCGCAGTCGCTTCCACCGCGACTGGGAGTTCTAGAATGAAACGAGCTCCTACGGGATAGTTCTCTTCTACGCGGATGGAGCCTCCATGCTCCTGCATGATCCGGCTCACAATATGAAGGCCAAGGCCGGTGCCGCGTCTCTTTGTTGAGAAATAGGGAAGGAAGAGACGCTCCTTGACTTCGGCAGTGATGCCGTGTCCAGTATCGGCAACAATGATCTCCACCGAATCGCGACTCTCGACGATTCCGGTGGAAATGTAGATCTCTTTTACCAACGAATCGTGGAGAGCTTCCGCAGCGTTATCGATAAGATTGGCGATCACCCGGCGCATTGCGTCTGGATCGGCGAGCACCGACGGCAGGCCGGGACCGAGGCGCGTTTGGATTCTGATTCCGTCTAGCCGTCCGCTGAAGAGCTGCAGCGCGCCTTCGATAATGGCGTTGATATCGCCGGGCTTTGGCTGCGCGGTCGGGAAGCGAGCTAGCGTGGAGAATTCGTCGACTAACTGGCGCACCGTTTCCACTGCGCTGGAGATGGTTTCTGCGCATCCATGCATCACCGCGAGCGACTTCTGGTCTGGAGCAGTTCCACGCTCGAGGTGTCGCCGGATGCGCTCGGCGGATAACGCAATGGGCGTGAGCGGGTTCTTGATTTCATGGGCCACTCGTCGCGCGACTTCGCGCCATGCAGCCTGCTTTTGTGCTCGCAGCAGCTCGGTGAAATCTTCGAACACAAGTACGTAGCCAAGGCGCTGGCGATCAATGCGCAACGATGCAACCGTAATCGCGACATTGAGTTTGTCGCTCCCTGATTCCAATTCAAACTGACTCGTCGTGTTGCCCATGCGCTCGGCCTTACGCATGAGATGGATCAGTTGCGCGGAGATCTCCGTCCCAAAAATATCGCGGAGAGATGCGCCTTCGAAGTTTTGCCCATTGGACGCACCGTTTGCCTTCTCTCGAAACTGCAGCAAGCGCACAAACGCCTGGTTTGCGTGACGCACCTTTCCGACGCCATCCAGCGAAAGCACACCGGTTGGAATATTTTCGAGGATGGTCTCGGTCTGCCGGCGACGCTGCTCAATATGGGAATTGGCCTGAGCCAGTTCGCGCGACGATTCTTCGATCTTTGTGCGGCTCTCTTCCAAATCGGCTGCCATTCGGTTGAAAGATGCCACCAGCTCACCTAACTCATCAGCGGCCGCGACGGCGACGCGATAGGAGAAGTGGCCTTGTGAGAGTTCTTCGGTCGCTTCGGCGAGGGCAGCTACGGGACGTGTAACCAGCTTTGAAATAAACAGCGATAGCCAGGTGGCGGCGAAGAGTACTAAGACGGTGATTAATAGCAGGAGCAGTATGTAGCTTTGCCGCACTGCCTTTCCTGCTGTGGCCAATTCCTGATAGCTGCGCTGACTCTCATTTATCTGCTGCATAGTGGAACCAAAGCTCTCCGGCAGGGGAATGCCTGTAATGATCATTGCGCTGGTGCCGACGTTGGTTTCGGCTACCGCGTACTCGACCCTATCCCAATGCAGGAGCCGCGTACCTCCTAATGAATCGATCAGAGGTTCGCGCAACCGACTCCACTCAGCAGGAGCGTTGAGCGACGCAACTGGAGCGTGGCCGCGCAGAGCGATCGCGAACCCTCCTTGAAGCGCCGGTCCAGTTTCATGAAAGGCAGTCCTGACGAGAGAGAAATCGCCAGATTCAAACCCTCTTTGAAGCTTTGAATTGCCGGCCAGAGCCTGTGATTCAGCCTGGGCATTATCCTTCGCGTAGTCGACGAGCAAAGTGGCAACTTGCTCCGAGCCCGCGCGAAGATTCTGCACCGGGCGCGAGAACCAGCGATCAATTGATCGATTCGTAAGCAAGTAAGTAAAGAGAAACATGAAGAGCGCTGGAGTGAACGACATCAACAGCGCTCCGAATACCATTTTGGTACGAAACTTCGAACCCAGCACTCCACCGCGGCGTTCTGCCAGCAGCTTTAGCAGGTTCCGCAGAAGGACGAACGTGAGCGCGACAAACAGTAAAAAAACCAGCGCAGACAGTGCGGTGAGAACCAGCGTTTGCCTTGTGCTTCCCGGATGAAGGAAGGTCAAATTGAATGCCTGCTGGGAGGCGAGGATGAGAAAAAGCAAAAATATGACGATGCCGAGGCCTATGATGAGGCCTTTACGTCCGCGATAATTCGTGTTGTTTGCGCTGGAGGACACAGAGAGAACTGCCCAGATTATAGGTCAGTTTTGAGTTGCCATGACCGAGAGCGGCTGTGCCACTTTGCTCCGAGAATTCCACAGTTCTCTAAGCGACCAGGTCTTTCACGGCTTTCCAAGGTTTATGCTGCGATTCCGCGACTGCAGAGTAGGTGAGGTGTCCTTTGAAGGTGTTCACGCCTTCGCGAATGGCCGGATCCGATTTGATTGCGGCCTGGGCTCCATGATTTGCAATTCTTAGGACATACGGAAATGTTGCGTTGGTGAGCGCGAGAGTGGAGGTGTGGGGAACCGCTCCCGGCATGTTGGTCACGCAGTAGTGAACGACGCCATCAACCGTGTAAGCGGGATTGCTGTGGGTAGTCGGTTTGGCCGTCTCGATGCACCCGCCCTGGTCGATGGCAACATCTACGATGACTGCTCCCTTTTTCATGTGGCTTACCATCTCGCGCGTTACCAGTTTAGGAGCGGCGGCGCCGGGGATGAGCACTCCACCAATCACCAGATCTGCCTCCGCGCACGATTTAGCAATGGTGTAAGAATTCGATGCAAGGGTGCGGACCCCGCCGTTAAAGATGTCATCAAGTTCACGGAGACGATTGAGGTTGATGTCGATAATTGTGGTGTCAGCTCCCATTCCGAAGGCAATCTTGGCTGCGTTGATGCCGACGATCCCGCCACCGATAATGATCACCTTCGCGGGAGCGACTCCCGGAACTCCACCGAGCAGGATGCCTCGGCCACCCTTCTCGTGCTCTAGATAACTGGCGCCAACCTGGATCGACATGCGTCCGGCAACCTCCGACATTGGCGTCAGCAATGGCAGAGTTCCGTTGCGGTCTGTAACGGTTTCATAGGCAATGCCTGTGACCTTCTTCTTCAGTAGCTGATCGGTCAGATCCGGAATCGGAGCAAGATGCAGATAGGTGAAAAGAACCAGGCCCTCACGAAAGAACGCTATCTCCTTATCGATAGGTTCTTTCACCTTCACAACCATGTCCGCACGATTCCAGACTTCTGCTGCTGATCCAACAATCTCAGCACCCGCATGTTTGTATTCGTTGTCCGGCATCGAGGAGAGTTCGCCTGCCTTAGTTTCGACGAGCACTTTGTGCCGTGCATCGACCAGTGCCTTCACTCCGGAAGGCACGATGCCAACTCTCGCCTCGTGATCTTTCAGTTCTTTTGGTACCCCAATGATCATCTTCGCCTCTAAGAATACTCACGCTAAAGTGGTTCAGGTTTCGAGTTTCGGCAAAGCCTAGTGAGAAGCAGAATGGCCGACTAAAAGATTCAGAAAGATCGGGGGCTCAGCCGAGCCTTGAAACACGAAACGCTGTTTTTGCTTCTCACTCCCCGGTGTCGATCTGAGCACGCTGCAGTCTGTCGGAGTAGTCCACGTAGATCGCCTTCCACTGCGTATAGAAATCGATTGCGCCGATGCCGCCTTCGCGGTGTCCATTTCCTGTAGCTTTGGTTCCGCCGAATGGAAGATGCACCTCCGCCCCAATCGTAGGAGCATTGATGTAGGTGATTCCGGTCTGCAGGTCGCGCATGGCCTTAAAAGCGCGGTTCACGTCGCGCGTGTAAACCGCTGACGAGAGTCCGTAGGCAACACCATTCGAAATCTCCACGGCATGTTCCAGACTGTCCGCCGGAACCACAGAGACGATTGGGCCGAAGATCTCTTCCTGCGCGATGCGCATTTTTCCATGAGCATCGCCGAAGATGGTTGGCTCGAAGAAATATCCGCTTTCCAGCCCGCCAGAGGTAATCCGATTTCCCCCGGTCAGCAGCTTGGCCCCTTCCCCCTTGCCGATATCAACGTACTTGCGCGTGGTCTCGACTTGTTGGGCATTGATCTGCGGACCCATGTCGTTCTGCTCGTCGATTCCAGGGCCTATCTTCAGTGCCTTCGCCCGACTGACGAACTTGTCTGCAAATTGGTCGTAGACGCCTTTTTGTACGATTACCCGGCTGGCAGCGGTGCAGCGTTGGCCCGTTGTGCCAAAGCCACCCCACAGAGCACCGTCAATTGCCAGATCGACGTTGGCATCGTTCAGCACAATGATCGCGTTTTTGCCACCCATCTCCAGCGAGCATGGCTTGAAGTTGCGCGCCGCTGCTTCACCGACAATGCGTCCTACTTCGCTCGACCCAGTGAACGAGATCGCGCGAACGTTGGGATGATCGAGCATCGGCGCGCCCGCCTCGGGTCCAAAACCATGAACGATGTTGACGACTCCTGGCGGCAGTCCAGCATCCATCAGCGCACGAACCAGATTCACGGTTGAGAGCGGCGTGTCTTCCGCCGGTTTGATTACGCAGGCATTACCGCAAATGATCGCCGGAAAGATTTTCCAGGACGGGATTGCCATGGGGAAGTTCCACGGCGTAATCATTCCTACCACGCCCAGCGGAACTCGAACTGCCATCGCAAACTTGTTGGGAAGTTCAGAAGGCACGGTATGGCCGTCGAGGCGGCGGCCCTCGCCGGCCATGTAGAAAGCTGTGTCGATGGCCTCCTGGACATCCCCGCGAGTCTCCTTAAGGACTTTTCCCATTTCGCGCGTCATCTCCCGCGCGTAGTCCTCTTTACGTTCTTGAAGGATCTGCGCGCAGCGATAGATGATTTCGCCCCGACGCGGAGCCGGAGTTAAGCGCCAGCGATCAAACGCTTGCTTGGCGGAGTCAACAGCATCGTTTACATCCTCTTCATCAGACCGGGGAAAGATGCCGACTACGTCTTTGACATTTGCGGGATTTTGGTTCTCAAAGGTTTTACCAGAGCGCGACTCGACCCATTCGCCTCCGATGAGGTTCTTGTAGACTTTCGCGGCCATTTAGATAGGGAATCCTCGGGACAACACAAACCGTTTATCGTATCAAACGCATGGAGCGATGCGCTCACACGTGTTAAGCAGATGCTGGCAACTTCGCTTCGCTAAGTTCCCACGACCTTGAATCCATGCGCCTGAGCAGCGACGCCCATACGGCGATCGTGAGTCGCCATTACAAGTTCCGCACTGGAACGCTCTCGCCATAGCAGTGCGGTGGCCAGGTGGATGGCATCGAGCGTGCGTAGTTCTGTTGGCATCGGCTGCGCCGCCCGCTCAAGCACTACTGCGTCAGCCTCAACCAGTTCGAGCAAATCCAAACCTTGAAGAACCGCGGAACGTCGAAGTGACATTTCCGCGTCACTGAGTGCGGCGCGCAACCGTAAACGATCTAGCGTTCGCAGAACCTCAACTCGCGTGAGGGCGGTGGAGATGCCCCGATTGATGTGTCGCCATTCCGCAAGCGCGTTTGCCTGGCCAAGAACCAGTCGCAAGATCACCGAACTGTCAACGTAAGCGATCACCTGTCCTGGCGCTCTTCTGCGAGGAGATCCAGCACATCGAACTCTAGATCCAGGGGAGGTGGCAACGGCATGCGCTTGGGAGGCGGTGAACCGGGAGCGGGCTTGCGTATGCGCAATCCAGATTGCCGAATAGGAATGATCTTAGCTACTGGCATATTGCGGTCGAGAACCGTCAGGGTAGCGCCGCCGCGCACCGCACGCAGATATTCGCTAAGTCGTGCTTTCAGCTTGGCAATACCAACCGGCTTCATGACTACATGATAGTCATATGTGGTCATTTTCTCAATTTTTGCTTTGCAATCGGGATCGCTGTAGGACCTTATGGCATCACCGCCGACCACCACACACAATTACCTTCGTTCATCATCCCTTCGACTTAAGGTTTTGTCGTTCTAACTTCGGTAACTATTAAGGGTTTCGCCCATTTGATACGGTTTTTCCTTGTGGTACTCTCCCTTTGGAATCCGTCCTGAAATCAAGCGACTAGCGTGTCCCCCAAAACCAAAGACGAAGGGTTTTTCCTTCAGTACGTCACGGTTACTTATCGCAGCGTACTGGTGGTTTGTCTTTTTATCGTGCTCGCGTTGGGGGCGGTCGCTTACTTTCTCTTTCCGCAACAGACGAAAGCTCTTTTGAGTCAGATAGCCAACCAACTGGGCTCATCCACTGGCCGCGTACTCGCAAAGGAGGTTGGGCAGCAACAAGCCCACTTCACGAACCTGGACGGAACTGTGCGGGTAAAGCACAACAACAGCAACACCTGGCAAAACGCCTCGTACGATCTTCCTCTCAACAAAGGCGACGTGATTCAGACCGGCCCCGAGGGCATTGCGAAGGTTGTCTTTGCCGACGGCAGTAACTACACGATAAAGCAGGATTCGCTCATTGTGGTAGAAGACAACTCGACGAACGAAGCTCAGCAGACGCAGGTCGCGGTGCAGGTTACGACCGGTACAGTTGACCTTGCGACAGCAACGTATTCTCAAGGTTCCAGTTCGCGCGTAATCGTGGCGGGTGCGACCGCCAGTCTTGGTCCGGAGAGCTCGGCGCAAGTCCACAATGACAATGCTTCCAATGAGCACTCGATCTTGCTGAAACAAGGTTCCGGCCAAGTTGCGCGTAACGGAGAAGTTGTACGTTTGGGCAACTATGAAAAGGTTTCGTTCAAGGCCGAAGATGTGAAGATGACCAGGATCCGCGAGGTCGGTCCGCCGACATTGATCACGCCGGCGAACATGTCTCCAATCTTTGCGGCCAAAGGTACCGGCGATTTGGATTTCACCTGGACACCGATGCCCAACACCAGGGCTTACCGCATTCGGATCTCCAAAAATCCCTATTTCACTCAGCTAGTGGAAGACAGGACCGTCGTTCAGCCCCAGGTTAAAGTTCCCGCGCTCAGCGAAGGCGCCTACTACTGGACCGTGCAGTCGCTGGACCCGCAAGGGAACGAGTCCATTGAGAGCGAGCACAACAAATTCACGATCATCGCCCAATCGGCCAACTCCGGATTGGCACTACAGCTTGATCCCCTGGTCCAGCACGGCCACGTAATCGAAGTTCGAGGCAAGACCGATCCGGCAGCGCGGGTGATGGTTAATGGTGAAGAAGTTCCGGTAGTCGGTGGTGATGGGACGTTCCGTTACTACACTCCGCCGCTGCCAGAAGGCGAAAATGCGATTACTGTGACCGCCCAGAACGCAAAAGGCAGTGTCAGCACGGAAACGAAGAAGATAGTCGTGCAGTAGAGGCCCTGATCGAGTGGAATGCGCAGGCGCACGGAAAAACAAAGTAGTCCACTCAAACCGGATTGAGACGCAAAATCTGGTGCGCGCACTGGGCGCCAGACGAAGGCGTAACTTAAGACAGAGAGCGACAAAACACCGAACTATAGAAAGAAGTTAATTCATGTCGTCGAATGGTTTTCACTCACAGAACTCGCGTGTGCACAACATGCGTTCGCTGTTCAGCATGTTCTCGAGCGACCTTGCAATCGATCTCGGCACGGCTAATACCTTGGTCTACGCCAAGGGCAAAGGCATCGTCGTTAACGAACCCTCAATCGTCGCCATCAACAAAAATACGGGTGAGGTTGAGGCCGTGGGTAAAGAAGCCAAAGAGATGCTGGGCCGTACGCCTGGCAATATCGTGGCTATCAAGCCGATGAAAGATGGGGTAATCGCTGACTTCAAGGTTACTGAGAAGATGTTGAACTACTTCATCCAGAAGGCGCACAACCGCAAGATGATGGTGCATCCGCGCATCGTGATCGGCGTGCCTTCGGAGATCACTCAGGTGGAGAAGCGCGCGGTCATGGACTCGGCTTATCGCGCCAAGGCCAGCGAGGTCCATCTGGTAGAGCAAGCAATGGTGGCGGCCATCGGCGCCGGGCTTCCCATCACGGAACCCAGCGGCAACATGGTCGTAGATATTGGCGGCGGGACCACGGATATTGCCGTCATCTCGCTATCAGGCATTGTGTATTCACGGTCGGTGCGCATGGCAGGTAATCAGATGGATGAAGCCATCATGAATTACCTTAAGCGCAAATATAACCTCCTGATCGGCGAGAGGACTGCCGAACAGATCAAGATTGAGATTGGCTCCGCATTTCCTCTGGACAAGCCGCTGACCATGGAGATCAAAGGCCGCAATCTCATCGAGGGCGTTCCGAAAACGGCAACTGTAGACGACAGCGAGATTCGCGAGGCGCTCAGTGAATGCGTATCGACGATTATGAACGCCATTCGTGTTGCCCTGGAGCGTACGCCTCCCGAGCTCAGCGCGGACATCAGCGATCGCGGCATCGTGCTCACTGGGGGCGGGGCGCTGCTCAAGAACCTGGATAAGCGCATTCGCGAGGAAACCGGACTGCCGGTCTCGATTGCGGACGATCCGTTGGCTAGCGTTGTGCTCGGCACGGGCAAGATGCTGAGCGATTTCAAACTGCTGCGCAAGATTTCGATCGAGTAACGGGGTCGGGTGATCGGATGAGCAGGTCATCGGGTGAAGTGAGATCGCCCGATCACCTGATGATCCGATCACCCGATTTGTTTTACAGCTCCGTGGTGAAATAATTTTATAAATGGAAAATTTCTTCACAAGATACCGCAACGTAACCGTTCTACTCGGCCTTTTGATGGCTCAGGTCATCATGTTGGCGTCTCAGGTGCGGCGTCCGGTCGTCGCTACCGGCGAATCCATGTCGCTCATGCGATTTTGGGTTGTGGAGATTTTT
>DATLKS010000392.1:0-3439 GCA_035538255.1 Terriglobales bacterium | reverse complement strand
CTGCCTGACCGATCCATCGGGAGCAATGCTCAGCTCCGCGACGAAATTCAATCCTTTCGGCATGGCGCCCGGTGGAAACATCGCTTCGGCTGGAATGGCAATTTGCACGGCAGTCTCCGTTGGTCGCCACTTCATGGCCCGCTCCTGGACGGCGGGAACCGCCTGTCGCCTGTGCATCTTCTTGCGTGGAGCGGGCTCCGGCGCAGACGGCGCCAGAAGCGGCATCGGACCAGGAACAGAAACTGCGTTAATCGTCGGAGTGAGAACCGGCGGAGGCTCAATGCGTTTTTCCAGGAAAGCCAGGAATATCACGAACGCAGCCACAGCGGCACTTGCAAGTACAGGCATCCAGTGCGGAATCACGCGACGCGTCTTCGCCGCCATCACCGCATCGCAGTACGCGTCGAAAGTCTCATTCACCACTTCGTACCCTGCTAACCGGTTGCGGCATTCCTCGCACCCCTCGATATGACGCTCCACGGCAGCGACTTCCTCTGAGGAAAGCTCGCGGTCGAGGAGGGCGATTAATTTCGCTTGAAACTCACACATTGCATTTCTCCGCTAATTTCTTGATCGCCCGCTCCACCGTGTCCCCCACCGTCGAGGTTGCTATTCCCAGGACCTCTCCGATTTCGCGGTACCGCAATCCTCCCGCCCTTAGTAGCAGGCACTCCCGTTCAGACTCCGTCAGCAATCGGACCGCGGCCGCGAGACGTCGGAACTTTTCTTTTTCAAGCACCCGTTGCTCTGGCGTTGCGTCGGCCGCCAGAAAATCCATTTCGCCGTCGAGCGGTTCACTGAATCGCCGATGGTAGCTCTTCTGGCGATTTCTCGCCTGATTGTGGGCAACGCGAAACAGCCATCCGCGTATGTTTTCCTGTGTTCCATCCGAGGCCAGATGCCCTTGTAGCCTCAGAAATGCATCTTGCACCACATCCTGCGCTTCGTCGCTCGTAAGTCCGAGACAGACCAAGTAGCGCAGCAGCGGCTTGCGTAGTTCGCGATACAGAGTCGTGACCTCCAAGGAACCGGCTGCCAACCGCGGCAGCGGTAGCGCCAGGGGTACGGAATCGTCACTCACATGAGTCTCCGCATCGCGCCTCTACCTATAGAACAAGCGATGGTCCCCGTTTTCCGGGAGGTGTGCTCGCGTGCACCGAACGTTCTTGCGTGGCAAGACACCTGGGTTCTTAGAAGTGCTGCATGTCGGCGAGTTGTACCGCTCCTGGAACACTGTTTGGCATCACTACGCCCCGACGGAACCACACGCTGAAACCAGCGCTATTCGCATTCGCTGGGGATTGAGGAATAAAATGGTCCCCGCATGCGAGCACGCAAGATTGTGCATATCGACATGGACGCGTTCTACGCGTCCGTGGAGCAGCGCGACGACCCTCAGCTGCGGGGAAAGCCCGTCGTTGTCGCGTGGCGCGGGAGCCGCTCGGTTGTCTGCGCTGCCTCATACGAAGCCCGCAAGTTCGGCGTGCGTTCCGCTATGCCCGCTGTTCGTGCCGAACGCCTGTGCCCAAACGCAATCTTCCTGCCCCCGGACTTCCCGCGTTATCGGGCCGTTTCCCTGCAAGTGCGCGAAATCTTCAAGCGCCACACCGACTTGATCGAACCGTTGTCCCTCGACGAAGCCTATCTCGATGTTTCGGAGAACAAAACCGGCCTGCCTACCGCCACACAAGTGGCACGCACAATTCGCGAACAGATCCGCTCCGAACTAAGCTTGACGGCGTCGGCAGGCGTAGCGCCAAACAAATTCCTCGCGAAGATTGCGTCCGACTGGAAAAAACCTGATGGGCTCTTTGTCATACAACCCGAAGAACTAGATTCATTTTTGCTGCCGTTGCCGGTGGGTCGTCTACCCGGCGTAGGGAAAGTCACCGAAGAAAAACTAAATCACCTTCGGGTACAAACCGTCGCCGACCTGCGGCGAATGGCTTTGCCAACGCTCGAAGGCCGCTTCGGCCGCTATGGGGTGCGTCTTCACGAGTTGGCCCGCGGAATCGACAAGAGCGAAGTGGTCCCTGACAGGCCAACGCAGTCCATCTCCGCTGAGGACACTTTCGAACGAGATGTCTTGCTAACCGAGATGGAGCCGATGATTCGAAGACTCGCGGCGCACACATGGGCTGCCTCGCGCAAGGAATCAAGAGTTGCCCGTACCGTGGTGTTGAAACTGAAAACCAGTGAATTCAAGATTCTCACTCGCAGCCACACCCCGACCTCTCCACCTTCTTCTTGTGAAGAGTTGACAAGTATCGCCCTGTCCCTGCGCGACCGCGTGGGACTCGGTCCGCAGCAGCAGTTTCGCCTCGTTGGTGTTGGCCTCAGCAATTTTCGTGAGCCGGACGATGCATCCGCTCAGTCAGCACTTTTTACCTAACCACAAAGCGTTGTCGGTCAGTTTGCAGATGAGGTGATTTCGATACTCTGATTTGGCCCCATTCGATACTTTGATTTGGCCCCACCTTACTGAAAACCATATACCGTGGACTCTGCTTCGGGCTCAGTCGCCCAAAGGGAGGCCGGGTGGACAGGAGAGCCAAGGTGGAGCTATTCGAGCAGATCCGACGTGAGTATGAGCATGGTGGTGGAACGATTCGAGGGATCGCCAAGAAGTTGGGGATTCATCGGCGGATGGTGCGTGAGGCGGTGCTCAGCGCTGTTCCGGTAGAGCGCAAGACACTGGTACGAGAGAGACCGAAGCTAGAACCGGCGATGGCTTTCATTGATGCGGTTCTGGAAGCGGACAAGAAGGCTCCTCGAAAGCAACGGCACACCGCACACCGGATCTGGTGCCGGATCCGGGCGGAGATGCCGGAAGTGAAAGTGGCAGAGTCCACGGTACGACGCCACGTTCGCGAACGGAAGATCGCGTTAGCGTTGCTACACCGCGAGACGTTCATTCCCCAGTCCTACGTTTGGGGTGGAGAAGCGCAGGTGGACTGGTATGAAGCTTACGCAGATATCTGCGGAGAGCGGGAGCTGGCTTATGTATTTTGCATGCGCAGCATGGCCAGTGGAGGAGCGTTTCATTGCGCCTTTCCGCACGCCAGCCAACAAGCGTTTCTGGAAGCGCATGAACGAGCGTTTCTCCATTTCGGTGGAGTCTTTACTGTCTTGCGGTACGACAACCTTAAGAGTGCGGTGAAGAAGATTTTGCGAGGGCACCAGCGAGAAGAGACCACGCGATTCATGGCCTTCCGATCGCATTGGGGTTTCCGGTCGGAGTTCTGCACCCCAGCGGAAGGTCACGAGAAAGGTGGAGTGGAAGGAGAAGGCGGGTACTTTCGCCGGAACCACCTGGTGCCGGTTCCGCAAGTTGCCAGTTGGGCAGCGCTGAATCTGTTTTTGCTGGAAGCATCCCGGAACGATGAGCAACGTTTGATTGGTGAGCGGACACAGACAGTTGGTGCAGGAATGAATCTGG
>DATLKS010000391.1:0-2984 GCA_035538255.1 Terriglobales bacterium | reverse complement strand
TGTGGCCGTGGCATCCGTGATTTGTTCCTGCTGATCGTACACAGCATGCGAGAACTTCCAAAATTGCTCTGGACTCTTTCGCGCTATGCAATCGGCGTAGCCGGCTGCCCGATCTGCCCATTTGTGAATTCGCGAAAGAGGAAAATTCTCGAATACAAGCCGCGCATTCGGAGACTCATTCATAAGCTGCTCGAGCTTGGGCTGTGCCTTCTTGCAATGTGGACACTCGAAATCGCTGAACTCAACGATCTCAACCGGCGCGTTGACGTTTCCTTCAACCGGTCCTTTCGCTTGCTCCGCCAGCTTCTTGCGCACTGGAGCAAACGGATCGCCGCCGAAGGGAATGATCTGTCCGATGAAAGCGTGCTGCAGATCGCTCGCGACATAGAAGGCCGTCGTCTGCTGTACCGGATCTCCGAATGCAATCACCACTTCGGTTACGCCTGGAACTTCAGAGGGCTGCACGCTCTGAATTTTCCATTTCACCATTGGGTCATAACCGAACATGTGGTGCATGAATGAATTCAGCATCTCCGTGCTCGGCTGCTTCATTGCGGAAGTCGAAATTGCGCTTTTTGCCCCAGGGGCGGCCGGCTTCTGTGCGCGAGTTGGTTTCGGATTTTGGGCGGCGAGAGACGTACACAAAGCTGCGATGATGGCGAAACGGGTCGTCTTCATCAAAAACGTGTTCCTCGATTGAGAGAGTTTGTTCTGAATTGGATTCAGCATTCCGCATCGTATTTGGCAGCTATTGGGAAGCGGCGTCCGATGCCGAAGGCTTTTTGACTGATTTTCAAAATGGGAGCCGCCTGCTGCCGCTTGTATTCACTGCGCTCGATCATACGAATCACCGACATTACCACCTTGCAGTCGTAGCCATGCTCTTTGGCGATCTCTTCGGCGGTTTTGTACTCTTCCACGTAGCCTTGGAGGATGCAGTCGATCACATCATAAGGCGGAAGCGTGTCCTGATCGGTTTGGTTGGGCCGCAGCTCTGCGGATGGCACCTTCTCTATCGTGGAGCGAGGAATCACCGGCGCGATGCTGTTGCGATAGTGACTCAGCCGATAGACCATTGTCTTGGGAACATCGGCAATCACTGCCAGCGCTCCGCACATGTCTCCGTACAGTGTGCAGTAGCCCACAGCCATTTCCGATTTGTTGCCGGTCGTGAGGACCAGGCCGCCAAACTTGTTTGCCAGAGCCATTAAGGCCGAGCCCCTAAGGCGCGATTGCAGATTCTCTTCCGTGAAGTCCTCGGGCAGATTACCGAACGTCGACGAGAGCGCATTACGAAACTCCTTGAACACCGAAGTGATCTGGATCACTTCGTACTTGATTCCCAAATTGCTTGCCAGTTCTCGCGCATCATCTTTACTGCCCTGAGATGAATAAGGACCAGGCATAGAAACCCCGGTGACGTTCTCCTTTCCCAAAGCATCTACAGCGATGGCTGCTGTGAGGGCGCTGTCAATGCCTCCGCTCAACCCAACAAACACTTTCTTGAAGCCGCACTTGCAGACATAGTCACGCGTGCCCAGCACGAGGGCCGCATATGCGTCCGCCTCGGTGCTTTCCGGCTGCCGGTGCAGATCGCCAGCCAGCGTTTTGGTATCGAAAAATACCAGATCCTCCTCGAACGACTTTGCTTGCGCAAGCACTCGGCCATCGCCGCCGATTACCAGACTCGATCCATCGAAAATCAAGCTGTCATTTCCACCGACCTGATTGCACATCACAACTGGAACTTTGAAATCGGCGGCGATGGCCTGCAACATCTTCCGGCGAAGCTCTCGTTTGTGAGTCGTAAATGGCGATGCAGAGATGTTGAGCACTAGATTTCCGCCAGCCCGTATCAATTCTTCTACCGGATCGATGTTGTAGAGACGCTTCTGCCAGAAGTGCTTATCGTTCCACGCGTCTTCGCAGATGGTTAGTGCGAGCTTCGATCCGTTGAAACTGAATATCTCCTGCTTGCGTGCCGGAGCGAAATACCGGTCCTCATCGAAGACGTCATAAGTGGGCAGCAGCATCTTCGACTGCATGAACTCCACGCGTCCGTCGCGAAGGAACGCGGCTGAATTCATAACCGATTTGCCGGTCTCGCTCCTTGCGGGTGTGACCAATCCGCAAATGATTGAGATTCCGCGAGCTTTTTTCGCAACTTGCGCCAGCGCGTCGCCGTTGCGGGTCACAAATGATGGCTTCTCGACCAGATCGCGCGGAGGATAGCCGCAGATTGCCAGTTCGGGAAACAGAATGAGTTCGGCGCCCTGTTGCCTAGCCTCACGCGAATACGCGACCATCTTCGCGGCATTGCCGCAGAAGTCTCCGACGGTTGGATTTATCTGGCCTAGCGCGATCTTCATTATCTAAAGTGTAAGGCGGCGTCGGAGAGGATGTCACTAGGCGTACAACCGTAATCACGATGTTGACCTGAGGTTTCCACCCATGGCATCGCTGCCGCAAATCAGCACGCTATGGGAATTTCGAGCTAAAGTTCTGAGTGGTAACTGTTAGCGTCAACCAAGCGGGGCGAGCAGCTTTATAATTTTCTATATGCCCCAATAATTTTCTATATGCCCCAATAAATGGGATTCTTGTGAGCGCCAATAGATTTCGCGAAGAGTACGCAATAAAATCATCGGCTCGTATTTCCTTTACTGTGCATTCGCTGTTTGGCACTTCAAGCAGCCGTGGTGGCTGATCGTGTTTATTGCGTCGTGGGGAATTGTTGTTTGCGTAATAGCATTTTTCGACGTGCGGAAGTCGAGACAGTTAAGAGAGGCCGGTGATTGGCCGGTAGCAGATGGACGAGTGCTTTTCACTGGCCAGAGCCAAAACGAGGATGGACGTATCCGTGTAACGCTCACGTACACCTACACAATCCGTGGCGAGCGGTACGGCGGCAGCGAGTTCTTCTTATTCACCAATGCTGATGATGCGGATCGCTTTCAAACGGAGTGCAAAGAACTTGCGGTCAA
>DATLKS010000390.1:0-10277 GCA_035538255.1 Terriglobales bacterium | reverse complement strand
CTCCATAGTTGAACGGATCTTGTGAGACTCCGCTGATGCCTGCCTGCGCAGCGACATTCTGCTTATTCTGAAAAAGATTGCTTAAGTGTGTGTGGCTGCGGTTGTAATTGAAATGCAGAACGTTGGTCATCTGGTTCTTGCTGGCGACCCATCCAGCACCGGTATTGATGCCAGATGAAGTATTTGTACCCAGCAGCGCCGGAAACGGATTTGAAACCTGGTTGTTCGAGTCGCTGTAATTCAGGTTGAAATTGATGTTGTTGCTCGCGCGACGTCGCCCGCCGCCTCCACCTGGACCGCCCTTCGGCATGAAAGTCGCCCCCTCGCCGAAGTTATGAATCAGCCGCACCGCAATTTGATCGTTATTCTGAGTGAGCGACGTAACGTAATGGAAGTTATTCGTACTGCCGGGAAGGTTGGGCAGTGGAATGAACTGCAGCAGGCTGTGCGCCGCCGGATTCACGTTCGTGATCTTGTTTCCTGCGAGCGGCTGACGAGTCGTCGGATCGACGAGCTGCGTACTCAATTGGGAAAAATCACCCTGACGCTCAGCCAGCGTTGGTACCGTCGAGAACTGATCGTACGGATTCTCGTTGCGCCCACCGGTCCAGTTAAGAAAGACGAAAGTCTTCTCGCTGTTCACGATGTGCGGAATCTTCAGCGGCGATCCGATAGTAACGCCGAAACGGTTCTGATCGTATGAAGCTTTCTGTGTGTTCGCCGTGGAATTACGAGTGGTATTCAGCGCATATGGCGCAGCATCAAAGATGGAGTTATTAGTGCTATAGAAGATGGACCCGTGCGGCTGATTAACGTTGAACCTTGCGGCACGTCCTCCCAGCACAAAGATGCCCGGCCCTCTGCCTGGACCTGCTAGCTGACCTCCTCCGAAACCTCCGCCCTCTCCGGGTCCCCTGAAAACCATATCTCCTCCAGCGCCGCCGGGACCTCCCTCGCGCTGGAATCGCTCGCGCATCTCCTGGATTCGGTCTTCGAGTTCATCCGGATTCATGCCGAAGTTCTGCGCCTGTCCCATCGCGCCGCTAATCGAGACCGATTCGGTGGGAGCATTGGCGCCTGCGCCATTCAAAGGCAGGCCATTCGTCTGTGCTGCGATGTCGGGATTACTCTGGTTCCCGCCGGCGGATGCGTCGGACTCTGTTACCGACAGGCTCTGCATGCCACGATTCGCCAGTGCCGCGGCGATCTGTTGTGCGGCTCCCTGTTGCTGTTGCGCCGCTAGCATCTGTGCCCGCGATGCCAGCATCATGTCGGCATCGACTGTCGCCTGCGGTGTTTCAGGCGTAATCACGACTTCTTTGGTCGCTGGAGCAAATGCCGACTGCTCCGCCTTCACGACGTATCGCCCGCGTGACGGCAGAGCGAGTTCGAATGATCCGTCGGGAGCCGTGGCCGTCGTCACCTTTTTGCCGGTGAGAGTGTTTGCGGCGGTAACGCTAACGCCTGGCAGCGGAGTGACTCCTGATTTGATCGTTCCGCGCACAATAAAGTGCGTGAGCGCAATGGCAGGAGCCTGCTGCGGAGGAGCCGGTGCAGGCGAGGCGCTCAGACCAGCCGTAGTTTGAGCGTACGCATTTGTGGCACTTGCGAGGAGAGCAATCCCACAACCCGCTCTCACAAGCTGGAACAATGCAGCTTTTCTCATCGACTATTTACGAACCTGTGGCGTTGATTGCGGCTGGGTCGAGTCCGGCCGTTGATTACGGTCGCTACCGCCCATACCGCCTCCCAAGAACATCATCCCGCCACCTTCTTTTATCCGCTGCGCCATTTCGGGGGGTACTACGTTAATCATGCTGGGAACGAACGTCCCATTCTTCAATTCTCCGCGCGCGAAGATCGTGTCACCAACTTTTATGTCCGGCAGCGTAATGCTTTCTCCACGTCCCTTGCGGAACGAAGTGGTTTCGTCGGCCTCGATGGTTTGTTCAACGCCATCGGTACGCGTGACCGTCAGCTTGGGCGCGTCGATAGACTTCACGTCGCCGACCACGATCGTCTTGCCCATTTCCTGCTTCATGCGCGCCTGCATCTCGGCCTGAGAAGGAGCGGAGCCGATCATCTGCGCCGTCCAGGTTTTGTCGCCAGTGGATTCGCCGCGGACCATCACCGTGTCGCCCACTTTGAAGTCCGACAGCTTGGCTTCTTGTCGCTCTTTGCGGAAGCGCGTGTCGGGCGTGACGTTCACGGTTCCGATGGAGCCATCGCGCAACTTGATTTTCAAACTCGAGCCTGAAATTTCCGTAATCTCACCGACGGCGCCGCGGAATTCACGCCCGAAACCGGGCCGCTGCTGGTTGGCCTCACCTTGCGTGGCTTCTTGCGCAACTGCGAGCGAGGCGGCAAACGCGAGCGCGCAGACACAGAGTCGAAGAGCGATTCTCATTTGAGTAGTCCTGCGATGGGAGCTTCTAGGAGCGAACTTGCAAAGTAACTTTATTAAACAAGACGGGACAGCGCTGAAAAAGAGGCGTAAACCACTTGTAAATTTTTGTTGGCTTACGACTCAGCACAGAGTAATTCGCTCATTTTTCAGGAACAGGGAAATTAACCGGGAATCGCCAAAATTGGCCAGTGAGAACGACAGATAATTCCTCGCAAGTGCTTTAGCAGCAATCATTTGGAAAAGACTTTGGCATCTGGCATCTCGCGCTGGAACAGTGAATAACAGCACAATAACAGGGAATTTTCCCAAACTTGATCCGTCGGCCAGCTTTGGCGCAATTTGCAGAAGTTGCCCGGAATCATTCCGAGCGATTGAACACACTCCGCAGACACAGCGCTCTGGCCAAGCTGCAGCACAGAACATACTTTGGTGCTACCCACGGCTTGAAATCCAGAGTCAAAGCAATTTTCTCTGCAGCCAACGCGGGATACGGCCTGGCTGTCGCAGTCTGGCGCTATATGATTTCCTCGCCCAAAAAACCGGCGCGTCGGGATGACAGCTTAGGGGGAACTGACAGTTTGGACGGAACGGCATGACTGGGAGAGGAATCGCAATTGATGGAAGCACTGGCACGCGCAATCCTGTCACCAATCTGATACCTGTCTCAGTCATTCTCCGTATAATCAAAAAGTTAACAAGATTGGAACCCTCTAATGACAAAACCTTAGAGGCTCAGTTAGAATTGTGATAATGCGGCGACGTGGGCGGTTTACCCCTTTAGAACTGCTCGCCATCATCTCTTCGGAGTCCAAACTTTGTCTTCGGTCCTCTCACTCAAGGACAGCTCGCGCGAACTACTGGTTGAAATCCTTGGGGCCCTAAATCCTTACTACACTGACGTTACCGAGAAATGGCGCGAGCAGGTGGCGGCGGAGTTTGGCTTTGGACGGCGCGAACTTGGCGCTCTTGAGCGGCTCAGCCTCGCGACAGCGCATTCGTTCTTTTCTCACGGCGACCTGCCGGGATTCTTCGAAAATGTTGATTACTTCGGCATGCGGCTCGCCAAGCTGCAGTTGGACACCCGCGCCGTTGCCCGTTCCCTCGAGATCTACCAGGAATTGTGTGAGCCGTACCTGAGCGGACTCTTTGGAGCACGCCTCAAAGAAGTTATAGCAACGCTTGATGTCCTAAAGTCGGCGAGCTTCATCACCGTTTCCGGAGCCTATTTCGACGCCAAAACCCGCGAGTTCGCGACCTTGCTGCGCGTCCTCGACGCCGAACTTTCTTCCGGCCAGATCTCCACCATGTTCGAGAAAGTTCTGGCGATCACCAGCGCGAATTTCGGCGCATCGATGGCGGCGATACTCCTGCGCAGGCCCGAAGGTGAAGGATTCCATCTCGAGAGTTCTTTAGGCATCGAGGGACTACTTCCAGCAGACGCTGAGTTCGAGCAAGGATTCTGCGGCAGCCTGGTCGATACCGGTGAGCCCGAGATGGTCCTCGATGTCGCCAACGATTCCCGCATTATTCATCCTGCAATTAAGGAACGTGCGACTTCGCTCTGGGGTGTGCCGCTGAAGTCAGGTAAGACTGTAATCGGGGCGCTGATTATCGGATTCGCCCGTCCCTACGAGTGGCTGCCGAACGAGCGCGATCTCATGCGCGCAATCGCCGAGCGCACCGTTATTGCCATCGAGCGCGCCCAGTTAACTGAAGAGTTACGAGCACGCGAGACGCGCATCGCCGAGCTCTCCGCGCACTTGCTCGCCGTCCAGGAAGACGAGCGCAAGCGCATCAGCCGCGAACTGCACGACGAAACCGGACAGTCGCTCATGGTCATCCGGCTTTATCTGGGCATGCTCGAATCCCAGCTCACCGGACGGACAGCCAAAGCCAAGATTCGCGAGACCGTATCCGTCGTCGATCGCACTATCGACGGCATCCGCCGCATCATCGCCCGCCTCTCCCCGCTGGTTCTTCAAGAGCTTGGACTAGTCGCCGCCATCCGCAAAGAGGCCAAGGACCTGGCCAAGGCAACGGGAGTAAAGGTGCGGGTCTCCATCAACGAAGACGTAGGCCGGCTGGCTCCCGACATCGAGGCCGCCATCTACCGCGTGGTGCAGGAATCTCTGCATAACGTCGCCAAGCACTCGCAAGCCAAATCGGCATCGGTGCAGATGAGCCGCCACGAAGACACCGTATATCTCACCATCGAGGACGACGGCATAGGCATGCCGGCGAAAGTAACGACTCCCAAAAGCCACTCATTTGGCTTAGCGGGAATCAAAGAACGGATAGCTTCTCTGGATGGCGAAGTTCGTGTTCATTCCGAGAAGGGGAAAGGTACGCGGCTGGAAATCATGGTGCCGGCGCGCCAGTACCAGGAAGCCATGTCGCAAACCGCATAAGCGGTAGAGAGAAGTTTGGGTGAAAGGTTCCGATCAAAGCCGAGGTCGGACCCGGGTGGGAGCCCCCGACTGTAGTCGGGGGAGCGACGTATGCGAAAAGCGCGAACGAGTTATTTGAATGGCGCTTTAGCGCCGGCAGCAGGCCCGAAAAGAAATTTGAGTTTCGACAAGAACAGACCCGAGATACGTAATTCGTAACAGGAAGCAAACATGCCAAAAATTCGATGTCTATTGACCGATGACCACACACTCTTCCGCCAGGGCGTACGCCGTCTTCTCGAAACCGAATCGGACTTCGAGGTAGTGGGAGAGGCCTCCGACGCCGGCGAGTCTGTCGAAAAAGCGCGCGAGCTGCGTCCCGATATTGTGCTGATGGACATCGGCATGCCGGGATTGTCGTCGTTCGAGGCCGCGCGCCAGATCCGCAAGAACCGTCCCGAAACGAAAGTCCTCTTCCTCACCATGTACGAGGACGAAGACTACCTCGTGCAGTGCCTCGAAGTAGGCGCCGCCGGCTACGTGCTCAAAGACACGCCCGCCCCGCAACTGCTGACCGCCGTGCGCGACGTCTACAAAGGCGGCAAGTATCTAAGCTCGCAAGTCCTCGGCAAGTTGGTAGAGGACTTCCGCTCGCGCGTGCGCGACACCCGCATGCGTCCGCGCATCTCGACGTTAACTCCGCGGGAGCGCGAAATCCTGAAACTGCTGGCGGAAGGAAACTCAGTAAAAGAAATCGCCGTGATCCTGGGCCTGAGCGTAAAAACGGTAGAAGCGCACAAGTTCAACCTGATGCGCAAACTCGACATCCACAACAAGGCACAACTAGTGACCTACGCGATCCAGAAAAAGATCATCAAGATCCCCGTAAACCAATAGCCTCCTCCTCTCGAATCTAAAGCCTCGCGCAAGCGAGGCTTCTTTTTGGCTTTCAATGACTCTTCAGCCCTGACCTCATAGTACCTCTCTCGCCAAAACGCCCTTCAGCACGTCAAGCAATATCGATGAGTTAGGAGCCAGGTATTCGCATCCAGCGCCGAAGGCGTGCATTCTAGGCCCTCGCGCGGCATGAGATGATTCCGAGCCCGAAGGGCGGCATCCCCGTATGCACTCTTACAGGTACCGATCTAGCTAAGGCTCAGTCGTTGCGACGTGTCCTATACTTCCATAACGGCAGTTCCAAAAGTGAATGATTGCCGAACCTGACGTAGCTCTTACTGACTATGCTTTGGTTGTGGAGACTCTCCTGTTCACTTTCTGGATCTATCGCACTGGCCCGCTGTCCTCAAAACCTCTCCAGCGTTGGTTCCTTCTCCTGTTCGCCTCCATTGGCATGGCTGCTTTGGTTGGGGGCACAGTACATGGTTTCCTTACGGACACACGTTCTCCGGCGGCAAGAACCTGCTGGTTAATCACAATGATCCTTCTGGGCATAACTGCGCTCTCGGAATATGGAATTGCAGCGCGGTTGCTGCTTAGTCCGCGTTCGGCCAATAGTCCTAAATATCGTGGGAGATCCTTCGCGCAAAAGATGCGCTTCAGGATGACATACTGTGAGGGAAATCAGGGACAGCCTGAGAGCCTGTCGGAGATGGATTTTGTGGAACAAAGCATCAAACAGCTTACAAACAATCACATGTCTCTAAGTTATCGATTCCTGATTCGGGAATCGCTATCTGCGCCAGACTCTCAGGCTGTCGCGCATGTTGCAGGCTGTCCCGCGTGTTCCTGGTTCGGGAATGTCTTTCTCGACAAGCCCTCAGGCTGTCCCGTGTCGCGCCCTCATGCGTCAGTGTCGCAGAGCCCGTACTGGATCGGTCCGTGTGGCGCGGAGGGCCGGAACGAAGCAGGCCGCCAGAGTGGCGACGACCATGACTGCGAATGCCGATCCGAACGCGACAGGGTCGCGCGGACCCACGTTGTATAAAAGATAGCCAAGCAGCCGTGTCCCGACTAGCGCTATCGTAGCGCCGATGAGGACGCCCACACCGGTGAGCCGCAGGCCTTGCGAGATCACGATGCGCAGCAGATCCGAGCCGCGCGCTCCGAGGGCCATCCTTAACCCGAGCTCGCGGGTGCTTTGCGAGACTGCGTACGACAGCACTCCATAGAGTCCAATCGTCGCAAGCACTACGGCCAGGATGCCGAAGATACTAAGCAGCATTACCGCCGCGTGCTGCGCTGAGGTCGAGCGCTCGACTTGTTCGCGCATGGTGATCACGGCGTAAGGCGCGAGGTCGGGATCGAGTGCGTGAACCTCGCGGGCCAGGGCTCTGGCGATCGTGTCGGCGGGTTGGTGCGTTCGCAGAACCAGGCCTGTTGTAGGCGCGAAATTCTGGCGCAAGGGTACGTAGAAAAACGGCGTAGGCGCTTCCATGATGCTGCGATACTTCGAGTTTTTGGCTACGCCTACCACGTGCATCCATCGTCCATTCACCTGGAAGTGTTTTCCGACCGGGTCCTCGCCGCGCCAGTACTGTCTGACCATTGCTCCATTCACGACGGCGACGGGAGGCGACGTTTCGTTGTCGGCGCGCGTGAATTCGCGGCCGGAGATGAGCGGGATTCCCATAGTGGCAAAGTACGATGGACCCACTTCGTTGTACGACAGCATGGGCTGCTCGTTCGCCCCAGGTTGATATCCTTCGACGGCGATTGAAGCCTCTGAGTAGTCGCGATACCCGAGGGGCGTGACGCGGCCGTAGGCAGCCGACTCAATTCCGGGAATTCTCTGCACACGGTCCATCAGCGCGTCCTGAAAGTTTCTGGCGCGCGGCGTGTCGTATCCGGCGGCCATCAGATTCATGGCGGTGCTTAGCAGGCCGTCGGTAGAAAATCCGGGACTGCCGGTGCGGATCTTCTCTAGGCTCAAAACAAACAAGCCGGCGCCCACAAGAAGCACAAAGCTGAGCGATACCTGGACGACGACCAGGCCTCCGCGTACGCGTGCCCTTCCCCGGACCCCTACCACGCTTCCCGATTCAGACTTGAGCGCCGAAGCGAGATCGACCCTGCTGCTCTCAAGTACGGGAACCATCGCAAACAACACGGTGGAGACGAGGCACACGCCAGCGCTCAGCACCAGCACTCGCCAGTCCATCTGGCCGGGCAAAAAGATTGGACCGCTGCGTGGCGGTATCAGCACGACGAGCAGGTTGCGACACCAGTATGCGAGCAGAACGCCGCCGGCTGCGCCGATGATTGCGAGAGTCAACCCTTCCGTGAAAAGCTGCTGCAACACACGGCGGCGCGCGGCTCCAAGCGCGAGCCGGGCAGCAATTTCATGACGTCGCGCGAAAAATCTCACGAGCAGCAGATTGCTGACGTTCGCGCAAACAATCAGGAGCACACATACTCCGATTCCGAACGCAATCTCCAAAGTGGGAAGCATGAAAGATGCGCCGTTGAAGGGAGCTTTCCATAAGGGCAGCACTTTGATACCTAGTCCGCGGTTGGTCGCCGGATAGCTGTTTTCCAGCCGCTCGGCCAGGCCGGAGAGCTCGGCCTGAACCTGCTCGGCGGTCACGCCAGGCTTCATGCGCAGGAATCCCTCGATCCAGCGCTCGCCGCGAGTTTCCATTTTGTAGCCGCCGGGCTCGAACCTCTCCTGCATAGAGATCGGCACCCAGAGCTTCCAGGAATATCCGATGAACGTCCCGTAGAACCCTTTCGGAGCAACACCGACGATAGTGTGCGGCAAGCCGTTAAGCACCTGCGTTTTGCCGACGATGCTGGGGTCGCCGTGGAAGCGGTTTTGCCATAACTGATAGCTGATTACGGCCACTGAATGAGCATTGCGTCCGAAATCTTCCTCGGGCCGGAAGCCGCGTCCCAGAATGGGATGAATGCCCAAGGCGTCAAAGTAGTTCGAAGAGACGAGGCTGCCTGCGCCGCTTTCCGCCCGGTCACCGATACTGAGCGTAACCCCCACGATCTTTTCCGCGACTACCGCATCGCACAGCGTGCAACTCCGCTGAATGTCCAGGAGGTCGGGCCAGGAGAGTCCGTTGTAGCCGGGTTCGCCGCGCCTGGTTGCAGCCAGCATGAGTAAACGCTCTTGATGAGCGACCGCCGGATACGGGTCGAGCAGGATACCTTCGATCCAACTGAACACGGCAGCGTTGGAGCCGATTCCCAATACGAGACACAGGATCGCCAGCGCCGAAAAACCTGGATTGCGCCGCAGCATGCGCAGCCCAAAGCGGATATCCTGCAGCGCGTTCTCGACAGAGTTCACATTACGGGCCTCGCGGCATTCCTCCTTCACCGCTTCCACATGTCCCAGTTCGTGGAGCGCGGCGCGCCGGGCGGCTTGGGGCGACATGCCCTGTGCGAGGTACTGATCGGTCAGGGATTGAAGATGGAACTGGATCTCCTCATCCAGTTCCTGCTCAGCATGTTCGCGGCGAAACAGCGAACGCAGACGGAGCGGGAGTGTGTAGTACCAGCGCATATGTCAGCCCTGCTATCTTGCCTCCAGCACTAGATCAATCGCTCCCGAAAGGCGATTCCAGTGCGCCTGCTGTTGGCGCAGGTGCTTGGCGCCGTCGCGAGTGAGTGAGTAGTACTTGGCGCGACGATTGTTCTCCGACTCTCCCCACTTCGCCTGGATCCATCCCTGTTGCTCGAGCCGGTGCAATGCCGGATACAACGCTCCCTGCCCGACTTGCAAAACTTCATTGGAAAGCTGGCGAATGCGTTGTGCGATTCCCCAACCATGCATGGGCTGCAACGCAATCGTTTTCAGAATAAGAACGTCGAGCGTTCCCTGAACCAGGTCTGTGGGCTTTCCCATGAGTCTCCTGTCAATAAATGACAGGACGATAGCTTAGACTCCTGTCAATCGTCAAGGGAAGCAAGAATGACGAAAAATCGACGGTGGAGAATCAGGGGAATGAGGAGCAGCCTGACCTCCCCATCGCCAAGGCAAACAGGGACGAGAGCTGTGTGCCGACCAGCGTGACACGATCAGCCACAAAATAGAAAATCCCTTCCAGGATTCGGCTCGCGTTGGCGCGAACAGAGTTTCTGGAAGGGAGAACTCGGGTGGGCGTGGATTTAGGCGTTGCCGCGCACGACGTTCGACGCTTGCAGCCCCTTCGGGCCCTTCAGCAGTTCGAACTCAACCACTTCGCCTTCATTCAGCGTACGGTAGCCGTTCTCCTGGATGACGGAAAAATGGACGAATACGTCCTCGCCGGTGGAGCGTTGGATGAATCCGTATCCTTTCGCCCCGTTAAACCACTTTACTGTACCCTTCTCCTTAGTAGTACTCACGCAAACTCCTTTCGCCTCGAATCAAAGATCTCCCCCGATGGTCCCCCGGATGGTTGTCCTAAGGCTTGCCAGCGAAGTGAGTGAAATGGTCAACTTTCTTGCGCGACTCAGCAGCAAAAAGAAAAGCCGATTGCGTGACCGGATGCTGTCGGCTCCGTCACTGCAAAATCGGCGTGCGTCTTAGATCG
>DATLKS010000389.1:0-2153 GCA_035538255.1 Terriglobales bacterium | reverse complement strand
CACATTGCAGGGAGCCTGGGCGCGAGCAATGACGAGAGCACTTGGGTGTCGACCACCTATTTGGTGTCAAATGCCGTCGTGCTTCCGATAAGCGGCTTCCTGGTTGATTGGCTCGGACGTAAGCGCTTCTTTTTGGCCTGCATCATCTTTTTTACACTCAGCTCCTTTTTGTGCGGCATTGCGCCGAGCCTCGGAATGCTGCTTTTTTTTCGAGTGCTGCAAGGCGCCTTCGGTGGCGGACTGCAGCCGATGACACAGGCGATCCTGGCGGATACTTTCCCGCCAGCGCAACGCGGATTGGCCTTCGCGTTGTATGGAATCACGATCGTCTGCGCCCCTGCCATTGGTCCCACGCTGGGCGGCTGGATTACTGACAACTATTCCTGGCGCTGGATTTTTTATATCAACGTCCCAGTGGGAATTCTGGCCGTGCTGCTGGTTTCACGGCTTATCCAAGATCCTCCGAACTTGTCCCGTCTGAAAGCTGCCACGGCTAGGTTCGACTACATTGGGTTTGGCCTGCTCGCCGTCGGTGTAGGCGCTCTTCAGGTTGCGCTCGACAAGGGCCAAGAGGACGATTGGTTCGGGTCGGGGTTCATTACCACACTGATCCTGGTTGCCGCGGTAGGCTTGATCTCCCTCATTATCTGGGAATGGCGTCACAAGGAACCCATCGTGGACATCCGTCTGTTCAAAATGTTCAATTTTGCGAGCTGCAACGTGATGATGTTCGTGCTTGGCGCGGTATTGTTCAGTTCCACGGTGCTGCTTCCTCAGTTCCTGCAAACGCTCATGGGCTACACAGCGCAGGCGGCCGGCATGGTCATTTCTATGGCGGCAATTCTTCTGGTGTTTCTTCTGCCGTTCGTGGGGCGCCTCGCTGGGCGCTTTCAAGCCCGTCACATTCTCGCTTTCGGCTGGATCACGCTCGCTGTGGCCATGTACTTCTCATGCAAACACATCGATCTGCTGATCAGCTTTCGGGCCGCCGCGTGGATGCGCATTTGGCAGTATCTGCCTGTTGGATTCTTATTCGTCCCGCTCACCATGGCTGCCTATGTCGGTCTGCCAAAGGAAAAAAGCAACGCTGCCGCTGGTTTGATCAATTTCATGCGCAACATCGGGCAAAGCGTAGGAACTTCGGCTGTGACTACGTTGCTTGCACGCCGGGGTCAATACCATCAGTCCGTTCTCGCCGAGTACACGCGCTCTCATCGGTTCGAGGCTGCCGTCGCAGCCTTGACAAGCCGTCTGACACATGTCGGTTTGAGCATGCACTCCGCTCAGCAACAGGCGCTTGCCAGAATGTACAGCGTGGTGATGGCACAGGCGCAAGCACTCTCGTACGTCGATATCTACTGGTTGCTCGCGGTGATTTCCGCTTTGATGTTCTTATTGTGCTTCCTGCTAGCCAAGAACGAACCCGGCAAGGGAGGTAACGTTGCCGCTCACTGAGACGTTCGCTGACCGATGACGTTGTTGCATGAATTCGGCATAGCGGTCCTTTTACTAATACTTACGCTCTGGCTGCAGTGTGCCGGGCTCGCGCTGCTGATAGGTTGGCTCAGAAGCGCTGTAACTGGTGATCTGCACAGACTCGGGTCATTCCGCTCCGCCACAGTCGTTGTGCAATTCACAGCCGCTGTAATCGTTCTCCATGGAGTATTGATTCTGTTGTGGGCCGTCTGCTATCGCTGGGTCTGCTTACCGTCCTGGGAATCAGCTTTTTATTTTTCGGCCAGCAGCTATGCCACGGTGGGGTATGGCGACGTAGTCCTACCTTATAGCTGGCGCATGCTGGGGCCGCTCGAGAGCATCATCGGCGTGTTGATGTGCGGCGTATCTGTCAGCTTGCTGTTTGCGACAGTCACCCATTTAGTCAGCCGCGAAGAGCGATCTTCCCGTTAATTTCCCCGGCTAGCGATCTGGAGTTGGAACGTCATGATCCAAACCTCCTAGGAGCTGATTGATTTCTTCTGAAGCCAGTTGGTCTGGCTGTATTCCCGAAGCGAGTTCAACGATCCGTACTTCGAGGATTGACGAGAGTGCGGTCCCAGCCGCAGCAGTGGCGGCCTTCCCCGCTGCATCGGCGTCAAGCATTAGGATGACTTGATCGAAGTGGGTTCCGATCAATTCGGCTTGGCGGTCGGACA
>DATLKS010000388.1:0-2814 GCA_035538255.1 Terriglobales bacterium | reverse complement strand
GGTCGTTTTTGCATTGGGACGCACCGGTAAGTATCTCAATATTCAGAAGGATAAGAGGGAAGCAAAGGCCAGCTCTCTGTATGTCGCTGTATGTAACTAGTCGCCCGCTTCAACCAATTTGAAACGATTTAGTGATTCGCTTTCGTCGCCAACGACTGGCGAGGGAGGCAATCATGGCTGCGAAGGAGATTTCGGTAAAGAAGTATGTTGTGAGGCTGAGCGGCGAGGAACGCGAACGGCTTGAAACCCTGATTCGGAAAGGAAAGAGCCCGGCGCGCCGGGTGCTGAAGGCGCGGATCTTGTTGAAGGCCGATGTCTCGGAAGCTGGCAAAGGGTGGAGCGACAACCGGATCATCGAAGCTCTGGAAACCAGCCCATCCATGGTTTATCGGGTGCGCAAACAACTGGTGGAAGAAGGCTTCGAGGCCGTGTTGAGCCGCAAGCCGCGCGCGATGCCTGCCGTTGCTCGGATTTTTGACGGCGAGAAGGAGGCCAAGCTGATTGCCTTGGCCTGTTCCAAGCCGCCCAAAGGACGCGCACGCTGGACCTTGCGGTTGTTGGAGAACAAGGTCGTAGAACTCGGCATTGTCGATCGTGCCAGCGACAGCACGATCGGGCGCGCGCTCAAAAAAACACTCTTCAGCCCCATCGCCGCCAGCACTGGGTCATCCCGCCGAAGGCCAACAGCGCGTTCGTAGCCGCTATGGAAGACGTGCTGGCCGTCTATACGCGGCCACGCGACGGCGATTGTCCGCTGGTTTGCCTCGACGAGACCTCGAAGCAAGTCATTGCCGAAACGCGCGTGCCGATCTCGATGAAAGCGGGACGCCCGGCCCGTTTCGATTATGAGTACGAGCGCAATGGCACCGCCAATCTCTTCATGATGTTTGCTCCGCTCGAAGGCTGGCGCCACGTCAAGGTCACAGATCGCCATACCGCCGTGGATTACGCTCGCGTCTTGAAAGACTTGGCCGACATCCACTTCGCGCACGCCAAGACCATCGTTCTGGTCCAGGACAATCTCAGCATCCACAGCAAGGCTTCACTCTACGAAGCCTTTCCGGCCGTCGAAGCCAGGCGCCTGGTCGAGCGCTTCGAATGGCACTACACTCCAAAACACGGCAGCTGGCTCAATCTGGCCGAGTCTGAACTCGGCGTCCTAACGTCTCAGTGCCTCGATCGCCGTATTCCCAACAAACAAGTCCTCATCGACGAAATCGCCGCCTGGGAGCACGACCGCAATGCCAACCACACCAAGGCCGACTGGCAATTCACCACCAAAAATGCTCGCATCAAACTTAAGCATCTATACCCTGCAATCTGACTGAATCAGGCGACTAGATGCCGTAATGGGCCTTCTCTGAGCGATGAGTTGATGTGGCTGTCCCCCGATAGATGATGAAACGGGGTCACGACGTTGAGTCGGCCCCAAGCATCTGGAGACGGAGGACAGCCATGGAGCATTATGCAGGAATCGACGTGTCATTGGAACTCTCGAGCGTGTGCGTTGTGGACGCACAGGGTAAGATCGTAAAGGAGGCGAAGGTCGCGAGCGAACCCGAAGCTGTTGTTGCTTTGTTTGAGGCCCTTGGCTTTGCAGTGAAGCGGATCGGACTTGAGGCTGGGCCATTGTCGCATTGGCTATATGCGGGATTAAAGGAAGCAGGGTTCGAAACCGTTCTGCTAGAGACGCGGCATGTGAAAGCGGCCTTGTCAGCGATGACGGTAAAGACTGACCGCAAGGATGCTCGCGGGCTTGCACAGCTTCTGCGGATGGGATGGTTCCAGCCGGTGCACGCCAAATCGATGGCATCGCAGGAAGTGCGGGCACTGCTAGTCGGGCGCAAGCAGCTGCTGGGACGGCTTATCGATGTGGAATTAAGCATCCGGGGAATACTGCGCGGTTTTGGCCTGAAGGTTGGTGCGGTGACGCGCAAGGGGTTCGAGGCGCGGATTCGGGAGTTGGTGACGGGCCAGGCCACATTGGAGCGCATCGCCGAGGCGATGCTATCGGCGCGGGCTGCATTGAAGGCGGAATACGAGAAGCTGCACAAAGCTGTACTTGCGATCGTTCGTGAAGACCCGGTCTGCCGGAGGCTGATGACGGTGCCGAGCGTTGGTCCGCCGGTGGCAATAACCTACAAATCGGCCATGGACGATCCGAGCCGGATCGCGAAGTCTAAGGCGGCAGGAGCGCTGTTTGGGCTCACACCGAAGAAGTATCAGTCGGGTGAAAAAGATGTCACTGGCGGGATCACGCGAACTGGCGACGAGATGGTGCGCACGGCACTCTATGAAGCTGCCAATGTTCTGCTGTCGCGGATAACGCGGTTCTCAAAACTCAAACGCTGGGGGATGGACGTCGCCAAGCGGCGAGGTTCAAAGCGGGCGAAGGTCGCCTTGGCTCGCAAGATCGGAGTAATCCTGCACCGCATGTGGATTGACGGCACAACTTACCGCTGGGCCGAGGCGAAGCCGATCGCAGCGCAGGGTTGATCAAGGAGGAATACGAGACGCAAGCGGGCCGAACAGAGGCCTCTACTGCCCGAAGTCCCGTCGCCGGGACGGTGGAGCTGGTGAAGCCGTTACACGCCCAGTGGCCGTCATCCGACGAACCACGCGTATCTAGATAGGCTCACCGTTCCTTCTGACAGCATAGTGTGGCGGCCTCGGCGCCGACCACGGACAGAAGCGTGAGCTCGGCGGCGTGACATCACTCGGGGAGACTTGACATCACCGGGCCCATTACAGAAGGGCGTGTACCCATAAATCGCGATTGCCGATAAGCGCTCGGCTTCGTGGTCAGCCGCTACG
>DATLKS010000387.1:0-4728 GCA_035538255.1 Terriglobales bacterium | reverse complement strand
GTCATTCATCGATCGTTTCCGATTGTTACCACTGAACCGTAAGCGCTAAGCCGGGTACATCCTAGTCGATGCTCGAAAGTGGTGAGAGGCTATGGGCATGGAAGCTTGCAACGCACCGTGCCAACCTGGTTCTTCCTGCATAAAGCGGTTGCTCGAAGTCGCGCAGCGGGATACGGGTGGAAGCCGGCGAGTGGCCAGCGTGCTGCTCAGTTTGTGGAGTGGCGATCAATTCAAATGCGACTTACAAGGGCTCCTCTGCTTGGATGGGCATCTTCTGCAATGCAACAACTCCTCGCGCTTATCGCCTACCTGCACCAGTCCAGTCTCCAACTCGAGGACTTGGTCTCCCAGGATGCCATAGATCCCGTACTGGAGATCTGGGGACGTGCTCTGCAGAGATATGTGAGGCGGAAGATCATTTTCTTGCGGTATTGTTTTCTCGGCAAGCTGGAGCTCACCATGACCGCGGAAACCGCACGTAAGATCTCTTCCAATCCCGAAGTGCTGAAGAGGCTCGCAAAATACCTGGCCCTGCAATGTTTCCGAAATACTATGCTCGAGGACCTGCACGCCGGGATTACCCCGGACTCGCAGACCGGCGATTATACGGACGTATTCGTCCAATCTCCCTACGGGCAGATTCCCTGGCCAAGGCTTTCACGGCTGAGCGACGAGGAGATGAAGGCATTGATGATCGATGTCGTGAACAAAACCTACCGTGCGCTGAGGGTTCTCTTCGACGATCGGCTGGGCAGCGAAGTAATCAAGATCTTAACTCAGCAAGATCTTGTCCCTCGTTGGAACGAGCCCACCACGGACTAAGCGGCCTGGAAGTTGGCAAGTGGCGCTTTATGATTCACGAGGTGTTCACGGATAAGGGTTTCCATTGGCCAGGAAGCAGTTGATGGATTTCGGTGATCTTGATCGCCGGCAACCGGGTCAGGATATCGGTCAAGTAAATCTGCGGGTTCAGGCCCCTTCGCCGCGCACTGTTTAGCACCGAGTAGACAACTGCACTACGCCATCCCGCCTGCGGATGACCGATAAAAAGCCACCGTTTTCGACCTACGGCCGCAGGACGAATATCATTTTCCACCAGGTTGTTGTCGATCTCGAAACGCCCGTCCTTGAGATAGACCTGCAGAGCCGAGTACTCGTTGAGAAAGTAGTTGACTGCTTTGCCCATGGTGCTTTGGGGCAGCAGTTTGGGTTGCAGGTCCTCCGCGCGTTGCTTTAGCTCTTCCCAGATCGGCGGGGCTTCAAGCAGGCGGATTTGGTAACGATCTGCAGGGGAAAGCGAGCGGAGCCGGTCCTCGATACGGTACAGCTCCCGGATCCGAAGAATAAACCACAGCGCTTCTGGAAACGATTCTTGCAGCGCTTGGTAAAAGCGACGGCGACAGTGCGCTAGACATCCCAGGCGCTTCAGGGTTGAGTCCTGCTTGCGCTCCAGAGCGTTGTAAACCTCATACGCATCGGTTTGAATCGTGCCCTCAAATCCCTGCAGTCGCCGCCGTGGTACCTCTTGCCCACGACTGCGCGAGAACTCCAAGATCACATCACCGCCAGGAACCGAGAAGAACCAGAGATAGCCTTGCGCCGCTTTACCCTGCACCTCCGGATCCAGTACCTTCACTGGAGTCTCATCCACCTGCACATAACCGCCCGCCTTCATCTCTCGCCAGATGACTTCGTAGAGCGGCTTCAGCAGCCAGGCAATCTGTTCTACCCACTGCACCATCTGCGAGCGCGGAATCTCCACCCCATGGCGCTCGCGAAAAATCTTCTCCAAGCAGTAAAAAGACAGATGGTCGTCGTAACGGGCAAGCAGGATATACACCGCCAAGCCCAATCCTAATTGGCTTTGCGGGATCAAGCGCGGCGGCAGCAGTGCAATGGTCATGCCGAGCTGGCCGCAGCGGCACGCGGCATACTTGGGACGTATGGTGCGCCGAAGAATCAGCTTGGCCGGCACCCAATCCATCTCTTCGCTGACTTCCTCCCCGATACGGACCAACGGCCCGCAACCCGAGCAGCGGGTAATCTCTGGCTCCAAGACGACAGTCTCGGTCTCCAGCTTGACAGGCAAAGGATGGTGTACCGGGCGTCGCTCTCGTTCTATTTTTCGTTCCTCTTTGAGAACTTGCTTGCTGAGGGGTTCTGGCCGTTGCTGTTGTTCTTCAAGATCGATAACGATCTCTTGGACTTGCGCCGCCTGTTCCGGGGTTAACTTCTCGGCTTTGCTCCCGAACAACTGGCGTTTCAGCTCGGCGATGAAAGCTCGGGCTTCGGACAACTCCTCTTCGCGTTGGCGCAGTTGTTCTTCCAGCGCGAGCATCTTGTCTATAATCGCGTCCAGCGATTGCCCGGCCAGCTGTTGGCGTAACAGGTCACGCCTTTCCATCGCGCAGCACCTCACGAAAGTTGGCCGCCAGCGGATACACGAAAACCTCTTTCACCGGTACTTGCAGGCAAGTATGGCGGTCCTGCCGTGAACGCCCGCGCGTTTCCCCCAGGTGTTGCCAGTTGGCCGCACGATACACCGTACCGCGAAAGCGTGCTCGTTCCACAAAGGTTTCCACCAACCCGATCGGGTGGCCATACTTTCGCTGCCAATCCGCACTGAGCCGGCGCAGCACCTGGCCTAAAATCCAGCTCCCCAAGTGAAGACAGTGCACCCAAGGCAGTATCAAATAACGAACGTTGTTGGTAATCCGCCACAGATTGGCTTCCCGCTCGGCCGCCGTCCAGCCAATGAACTGATCGCGGGCGAGACACTTCCACGCCGCTGATCCAAACCACAAACCTGCCAACATGCGATCATCTGCCAGCGATACTCGGTATTGCAGGTTCTCGCCCACGTTGCCCCCGCCCGACCCAAGATAATGAAACCGCTCGAGGGCTGCCGCCAGTTCTTCTCGTCGCGCTCGGTTCTGGCTCACTTCCTCCACCCTCAGCTCCCCTAGCTCGGCCAATAAACCTTCAATAGGGGTCTGGTCCCACAGCCGCGGCACTATGACCGACGCTCGCATCCGGTTGGTGGGAATCTGGCGTCGCTCCGGCAGCGAGATCAGATTGCGTTGTTGCAGCTTCAGCAGCAGCGTGCGTGCTGCCATGTCCTTGTACTGGCCAGCTCCATTCCGCCAGTCCCACTGACAACAGAGTTGCTGGGAGATGCGCCGCCGACTCCAGGTCGGATGCTGTGCGATCAGTTCTCGTATGTCCTGCAGATCGGCTGCTTGTAGTCGTCGACCTTGTATCAGCAGAGTTTCTGCCACACCTTGCTTATGACAAATTACAAAACCGGAGTCCAGTCAAAACTGCCGCCCGACTAGTAATGAACTGGATTACCGTCGAAACCAGTGCCGCCGAGGAGTGCCTTCCAGGCCGTGCAGCAGCAAGCTCAGTTCTTCCGGACGCAAAGAACAGCTCGGCCCTTCTCCTTTGGGCCAGCCGAAGGTTCCTTTTTCCAAGCGCTTCGCACAAACCCATAGCCCGGAGCCATCGAAGAAGAGCAGCTTTAGGCGATTGCGATGTTTGTTGGTGAATAAAAAGACATGACCTGAGAGCGGATCCTGCGCGAGTACGCTTTGCACGCGTGCGTGCAGTCCATTGAAACTCTGCCGCAAATCCACCGGCTCCAGAGCAATGAAGATGCGGGTGGCGGGCGATAAGCTCAGCATCAGGACCGCAGGCTCTCCCACAACGACCGCATCCAGGTGGCCGAAGCCGTCGCTGACAAACGCACCGCGATCCCACCTGGCAGCATAACCTCCGCAGCCCATGCTCCCGTCATCAATGGGGACAAATCGACTTGTTGAAAAGCTGGAGCCTCGCGGCTGAACTTGTTGCCCTGGCCTTCTTCCCGAATCCAGCGCTGCAGGGTTCCATCGTTCAAACCATGCTCTTGCGCAAACTGACGTGCGGATAACTGACTGGAGTGATACTTGGCGAGCCATTGTGCGCGTTCTTCCGGGCTGGCTCGCGGGCGACGCTGTAAGGTGAGAGCTTCCATAATCCTAGCCTCTCACTACTTTTGTGTATCGACTAGGATGTGCCTGGCTTAACGCTTACACTGAACCTAGTCCAGCCATTTCTTAGCTCGGTATCTTACCGTTGGTGAACTTGAAAGTGCGTTTTCTGCGCCTCGTACCGAATCTCTCCCGTTAGGGCACCGCTACTCGCCCAGTTCAGGCTCAGCATTCGCAGGGATCGTTGTTTCCATTGTCCCTGATTTCACTTTGCCTCCCGCCTCTTCCTGATCCGTCTCTGCGAGGTGCTGAGCTACCTTTCCAGGCGTGAGCCCATCGAATTGGCGGTTAGAAAGCTCGGACTGATCTGAACGGCTTGTGCGCATATTCGGTCACCGTAAAATCCTACGCATGGAATTTTTCCAGCTTCACCATCCGCCAGACGTGACCGTGTTGTGTGATCGCAGAGGCTGTGAACAAGTGGCCGACTACTTGGAAGTGGACGATCACGGTCACGAATACCGGTCTGCGCTTCGCACACCGACAGCAAGACGCATGCTTCGCGGTTGCCGACGCGGAAACCAAGTCCTGATCTTCCTTTCCGAAGCCGACCTGCCGCTTGAACCGTGGCGGTGCCCCTGCAGAATGCGACTTGCAGAGGAAATCGCCAACGCTTCACCTGCTTTCGCATCGACTCGAAGTTTCGCTGCATTCGGTCAACACCAACCGAAAGGCAATCGACAAGCGAGAACGACTT
>DATLKS010000386.1:0-1899 GCA_035538255.1 Terriglobales bacterium | reverse complement strand
GGGCAATTCATGAGCACAGCGCCCGTGCGTCGAGGTCATTCGTGCCGGTCAACTGTGGGGCTTTTGCGGAAAACATCCTGGAGAGTGAACTGTTCGGCCACGAAAAAGGCGCGTTCACCGGGGCACAGAACAGTCACACCGGGTTGTTTGAAGCGGCAAACGGAGGGACGCTCTTCCTCGATGAGATTTCAGAGACGAAGCCCGCGTTTCAAGTCAATCTGCTGCGTGCGGTGCAACAACAGCAGATCCGACGCGTGGGATCCAATAAGCAAATCGAAGTCGATGTGCGGATTCTCGCCGCCACGAACCGCGACCTGGGCGCACTGATCTCTTCAGGAGGGTTTCGGGAGGATCTCTTCTACCGCCTCAGCGTGGTAACCATCCAATTGCCCGCACTTGAAGAGCGCCGTGCAGACATTCCTTTGCTGGTGAACCATTTTCTAAAGCGATCGAATCAGCGCAATCAGAGAACCATCCGCTTTACGACTGAGGCGATTGAGCTGTTGACGCAACTGCCCTGGCCGGGCAACGTTCGCGAGTTAGAGAACCTGGTGGAACGGCTTGCCATCTTCTGTGCCTCCGGGGAGATTGGGGTTCCCGATATCGAACGGGAAAGAAAGTCCGGAGTGGGTGTTGCATCCTCCACCGCGGACTCCGCGAGAACAGCAACCACCCTGGAGGAGATGGAGCGGGAGCACATTGTCCGGGTCCTGCGCGAAGCGAGTGGCAACAAATCCAGAGCGGCGCGGACGCTGGGCATTGAGCGGAAGACCCTTTATGAGAAAGCCCGCCGGATGGGAATTGATCTCAACCTCGACAAGCCATGAGCGAGCGTGTTTCCATTCCGGAAATCAACAGCCCGTTCCCCGTGTGGCGATGGCTGAGGTTGACTCTTGCCTTGCTGATCTTGGTGGGCCTGATAAGCGCAACCTTCCCATTTGTGAGCCTCGATGAGAAGCTAGGCGATTTGTATTTTCGTTTGCGTGGCGCGCGGCCGACATCAACTTCGGTAGCCCTCGTGTTGATCGATGATGATGCGCTGACCCGCCGTGGCCGATGGCCGTGGCATCGCCACGATCTGGCACAGTTGGTTCGCGTCATCGCTTCGTTTCATCCGAAGGCGCTTGGAGTGGACCTTCTCCTGTCGGAACCTGAAGACGCGGAAAACGATGGAGATTTGACAAGCGCGATTACCAGTGCTCGCAACGTGGTCCTCGCCTCCAAGATCTCGAATTCTCCGCCGGCAGTCTTTGGACAGAGCCGCTCCCGGTCTTTTCCAGAAACGCGGCCGCGGTTGGGCACGTGCAGGCCACCCTGGACGCAGATGGCGTCTGCCGGAGGATTCCGATCGTCGAGCCGAGCGTTGAAGGGGCGCGAGTTGCCTTTGCCTACAAGCTGGCGGAACTCGCCAAACCCGATTTGCGGCGAACGGAAAGCGCCAACGAAGGCCGCGAGGCTGTGGGCCCTGCAGGCGCCGTTGACCGTCTACTGCCTCGTAGTCTCACCATCAACTACAGGCAGCAACTTGTGCCTGGACAAACGACCGCTCCTTTCCTTGCGCTCTCCGCCGGCGATCTGCTTGAAGGAAAAGACGGCTCACAGCTCAAGGACAAAGTGGTCTTGCTTGGCTTTGGCGCCGCGGATTTGAGTGACAGGCTATTTACTCCCGTGAGCAACCAGCTCCCCATGCCTGGAGTGGAAGTCAATGCCAATGTTGTGGACACGCTGCTTTCCGGCACTGAGGTGAAAGAAATTGGCGTTAGTTTCCAAGTCTTGTTGTGTGTCGGCTTGAGCATCCTGTTCCTATGGATGGTCGTGCGCCAGCCCCGGCTCAAAGGCCTGTTGCTGCTGGGGGGAGTACTGCTGGCTGTGTTTGTCGCAGGATATTTCCTGTTTATC
>DATLKS010000385.1:0-8387 GCA_035538255.1 Terriglobales bacterium | reverse complement strand
TTGTGAGTCGCGGCTTCAGGTGCTTCTGTGATTGCTAAACGATTAAATAATTATTTTCGTCCGCATGCACGCGCTTCCCCGTTGCCGCTACTCGTAAAGTACCAGTAGCGGTAGCTAAAGAAGCTCGTAAATCGGGTCACTTGCATTGCGGGTGCGAAAAACTATAGGTGAATGAGCGCGGAAATGTCAATTTCTGCTTTGGGTCAGCACGAGGGTCATGAAGGACGACCCACGGTCAGACGGGCGGCTCCGTGACTTTCGTGTCCGCTATCCGCCTAGTCCGCCAAGCTAACCTTCATGTTGTCAACGTACACGTCGTACGGCGTGCTGCTGCCATCAAGATCGACTTGGAAGGCATTTGTTAGCTCAGGCCCATTTCCCGTGAACAGCGCATCGTGGACGACGTTAGCGTTATAGGTCACGCCGTCAACCGTAATCGAATCGTGGAAAATCTGGGCACCTTGCGCGTGATACACGGCAATGATGTGGTGCCACGTGTCCGGTGCAAACGGCTGGAAGGCTATCGAGGTTCCTTCCCAGTGCTTAGTTGTGTAGTTGAAAACGCGCCAAGTTTTGGTGGAATAGTCGGCCTGCCAAGCATAGTTGTAAGTGTAACCATTGGCATTCTGCTGGCACTCGAATTCCAGCGCCTGCGGAGCGCTGGCGTACTGCGAGGGAAGGTAAAGATCGAACTCGTAACGCAGATAGCTCACCGGATTGGGGACCGGAGGCTGCTCGATGAAGTAGTAGCCGCCGGTGTAAGCGGGACCACCATGAATCCAGAAGTCGGTCGAGCTGCCACTCAGGCTGGGACTTGAAATCGTCTGTGTAAAGCCGTAAACCGGTGCGGTGCCCCCGCCGCCGTCATTGCCGCATCCTCCACACGTCTGCCATCCCGCCTGCTTCTGAATATTCGACAGCACCGTCGCTCCTGCAGGTGGTAGCGGAGCATTCCCATTGTTGCCTGAAGTCGGGGTACTGTTTCCGGAGCTCGACGAAGATCCTGATGTGGTCGTTCCGGATGAAGACGAAGTGCCGGTTGAACTGCCCGCCGAGTTGGTAAATTGCGTGGTCGTCGTACCTGGGGATCGAGTCAGGGCGTTTGGGCCTCCGCATCCTGTAATCGACAGTGCTGCCATGGTGAGAGCCGCAATGGCGCAGATCCCTTTCAGATTCAATCGCATTCCGTGACCTTTCGGTCGGTGGGGGGCCGACTGTCAGGTCAAAGTACGGGGGCATCTACTCTGGATATATCCGGTGAGAGTTGTAGGTGAGTTACAGAATTGACCTTAGAACTAGGGACTTAGTGCGGCTAAGGCCTTAGCTTCGTGGAGCTGGTGTTTATCCCTTGGCAGCCTGACTCCGGAAGATCAGAAATACCGGCACTCCAGCGATGATGACGAGGCTGCCGATCAGTGATCTCCTCAGGTTCTCAGAGAAAGTTGAATACAGCAGAAAGGCCGCAGCAGCGATGAAGATCAAGGGAACCGCCGGGTACCCCCAGGTACGATAAGCGCGCGGAGCATCTGGCATGCGGCGACGAAATAGGAAGATCGTGCTCGCCGCGATCATGTAGAAGAGCCATTCGGCAAAGATTGCAATGGAAAACAGTTGCTGAAAACGGGAGACCATCAGCAACAGAATGCAGGACAGTACCGCCTGGACAATCAGAGCGTTGCCAGGCGTCAGGAATCGCGGATGCACCTCAGCCAGGGTGCGAAAGAAGTAGCCATCGCGAGCCACAGCGAACGGCACGCGTCCGCCGCTCATGACTGTGCCATTCAATCCAACAAGCATCGATAGCGCCATACCTGCTGAAACGATCATTGCCCCCATCGCTCCCATCGCCAGCCTTGTCGCGTCGGACGCCGGACGCTCAGAGATAGCGACCTGCGACGCCGGGAGCACGTATTGAACAGCCGCGTTGGTCGCCATATACAAGGCGGCGACAACGACTACTCCAACGATGAGTCCCAGCGGGATATTGCGTTCCGGCTGCTCTATCTCCTCGCTCACCATATTCAGATCGTTCCAGCCGTCATACGCCCAAAGCGCTGCTACCAGCGCGAGCATGAATCCATTCACGCCTCCCGTCGCACCCGCAAATGTGGACGAGAAATTCTGGAAGCTTCCTCCGCGGAAGCTGAACGCCACGCCAACGATGGTCGCGATCATCATCACCTTGAGCCAGGTAAAGAAATATTGGAAGTCTCCGGCTTTACGCACACCGAGGTAATTAAGTCCCGAAATGGCAACTGTCGCGAGAATGGCTCCCACTTGCGCCCATGTAACCGCAAATGGAAAAGAGACCGCCTTATCGCTGAGAAAGCTGAATGTATGGAAAGTGCCGAGGATTCGCATCAAACCGGTAGTGATGGTGGCCACCGATGCCGGTTTTGCGATCACAAACCATGTCCAGGCGTAAAGAAATCCAGCCAGCGGACCATAGCCGTCGCGTACGTAAACGTATTCGCCGCCTGCTTGCGGCTTGAGGGCGCCTAGCTCGGCATACGTAAGCGCGCCGAAAATAGAGAGAATGCCCCCGACGATCCAGGCTGAATAGACGAGCCTGGGCGAGCCAACCGCCTGCATCATCTCCTTGGGCACAAGAAAGATTCCGCTGCCGATAATGGTTCCGACAACGATGGCAATCGCGTGGCGCAGGCCAAGCGCGCGCGGAAGCTGTGTTCCTTGCACACTCGCAGCCGGCGCGATCCTATGCATGTTGCTGTTCCGCACTAGGAGAAGTGAAGAGGCTCACGCCGTAGCCAATGGCGAAGGTCACAATCGTGCCAATGGCGACCAACCATGTGAATGCAATGCGAAATCCCGCCCAACTTGCGAACTGATCTGCGCCCAGCCAGAGATACAGATTCAGCCCGAGTCCAAACGCCATTCCCACGATTGCGCCCCACTCCGTTGCGCGTCGCGTGAGAATTCCCAGCAGGAAAACACCTAGCAGGGATCCGTATGCGACCGAGATGATCGTCAGCCCGATCTCGACCACGCGACCGCCATGCCGCGACAGGAGTGCCAATCCAAACAACACGATTCCCCATAGAACGGTCGCAAACCGTGAAATGGCTACCCGGCGTTTCTCCCTCGCCTGCGGGCGTAAGCGCAAATAGAAGTCGACCACGGTAGTGGACGAAAGAGAATTAAGTGCAGCGCTCAGATTGGACATCGCCGCTGCCAGAATTGCTGCGATCAGCAGTCCTGAGATGCCATGCGGCATGCGATTTACGACGAATGTAGGAAAGATTCGGTCTGAGCTGGCGAACGCCGTGACCGGAGGAAAGAGTTTGTAGAAGGCATAGAGCGAAGCGCCAACGAGCAGAAACAGTCCAAACTGAAACAGGATAAAGACGCCGCTCGACAGCAGCGCCAGCTTCGACTGGCTCTCATTCCGTGCTGCTAGCAGGCGCTGCACCATCAGTTGATCAGTTCCGTGGGTCGAAGTAGTAAGAAAAGTGCCGCCGATTACTCCCGCCCAGAAGCTGTAACTGTTTGCGGGACTGAAACTAAAATCTAAGACGCGGAACTTTCCCGCGCTGCCGGCAATTTCGTGTATTGTGTTCCATCCTCCCGGCACGAGATGAACGATCGTGAAGAAGCCGATCACAGTGCCCGCGATATAGATCGTCATCTGTACAACATCGGTCCACACCACCGCCGACATGCCGCCCTCAAACGTGTACACCAATGTCAAAAGCGTGATGATGGCCACCGACAAGATGTCGCGCATCTCCGGTTTAAATCCGAAGCGGGCGAAGACGTTGCTGAGGGCAATAGCTACTACGATCGAGATTGCCCACACGCGCACTCCTTCCGCTGCGGCGCGCGTTGCCAAAAAAAGGCCGGCTGTGAATCGATGAAGGCGACGCCCGAAACGGCGATCAATCAGCTGGTAGGCGGTATAAAACTCGCCACGAAAATATTGCGGTACGAAGATGACGCAGATCACCACACGTGCCACCAAGTATCCGAGCACGATCTGCAGAAATCCGAAATCACGGTCGTAAGCGAGGCCAGGAATGCTGATGACCGTCAACGTACTGGTCTCTGCCGAAACAATCGAAAGTGAGATTGCCCACCACGGGATATTGCGATCAGCGAGAAAGTAGCTCTTAAGTGAGCGGTCGGCAGAGCGAAAATGAATGCCGAACAACGTGATGCCCAGCAGATAAACCGCGAGCAGCGCGAGGTCGAGAGCGTTGAGTCCCATGCCGAGTTAAGCGGTGCCATGACGATACAGGAGTTCAGTGTAGGTTTAAAGCGTGCAAGTTGATGCCCTGACAGCCGTTCTAGAATTGAGTTCACCTCACGACAGGAGAAAGCCCGCCTTGAAGCTCACGATAGTGCTTGTGTTGCTTGCCAGCTTGACTGCCTTTGCGCAGGAGAGTCGCGGTTCTGGATTTCTTCCCAATTCGGTATCAGTCGGCGCGGATGGAGAGTTCGAGTCCGCTCCCGATACCGCGGTAATCACCTGCGCAATCTCTGCACAGGAGAACACGTCGCAGGCGGCCTTTGACAGCGCGAGCCGGCTCGCGGAGCAGTTGCGACAGGCGCTCCGCAATGGCGGAGTTGATCCGAAAACTGCGGAACTCTCGCGGTATAACCTTTATCCTGTATTCGACTATAAGAACCCGAAACAGAAGGTGATTGCGTATAGAGTGGGCACGAGCGTGACGATCAAGCTAAAGGACTTCGCAAAGATCGCTCCAGTCACGGAGTCGCTCGCAGCTTTGAATGGCATTACTGGTCAGAACATGACTTACGACCTTGAGGAAGTCGACGCTGCAAAGCAAAAGGCCATCGACAAGGCCTACGAACGCGCTCGCGCTTACGCCGAAACTTTAGCCAAAACAAGTGGCAGGCAGCTCGGGGCTCTCGTTTCAGCTGCCGTAGACACCCAGCAGGCTATCCCAATGATCGCTTACGCTCGGACGATGGCCGTTCAAAAGGAAGCAGTACCTCAAGCGCCAACCGAAGATTTCCAAGCGAGCAAGGTCAAAGTCACAGCTCATGTAAACGCCGTCTTCGGTCTGCAGTAGATGGTCAGACTGAATGGATCTTCATCCGGATGAGATTCTCGTCATTTCAGGAGATCACAAGCGGCAGTACCGCGATTGCCCGAGTGGTTGAGCTAAGCTCGACGCGACTGCACCGTGGCGGGAATTCCAAAAGCGATTTGGTCGTCGGCGATTGTTGATGATCGCACCCTTCTGGATTTCGCAGTCTGCATTCAGCACGGCGGCAGCCATGACCGCCACGCCGTGCGCGATCTGAGCGCTACGGGCAACGGTCGCGTTCGGATGGATCGCGTTTAAAGTCTTCCACCAGTCGCTTAACGCGACTGGCGCGGCGCGGCGTTTTGAGCAGATTCGGCGAATTTGCCACGCCAGGTGTTCTGGCAGGTGAATACATCGAGCGCCACGCCCGCGGCCGCATTTATGAATTCCCGAACTTCGTTGATCCTCGATATTTCAAGATCAGGTTCACAGCTTTCGAATGACTAGTAGACGCTCCGGCGCTCGAAGAGTTCTGCTTATCGTTGCGCGCCTCGCTCGCGAAAAGGGACTGCTTCCCTTCTTGAGTGCTCTTATGTTCTTATCCGCTCCTGAACGTTCCAGATTGACGGTCTCCATCGCCGGCGCTAGCCCGGCATTCAAAGAAATTCAGCGATGGATCGGTACTCATGATCTGGATGTGAAGCTGCTTGGGCATAAAAGCCAAGCCGAAATTGCCGCGCTGTACGCGCAGGCGGATGGCTTCTGCTTGCCGTCTCTTTCGGATCCAAATCCTCTGTCGGTCATCGAGGCACTCTGGGCCGGTCTTCCGTTGCTGTTATCGTCGTGCGTCGGAAACCATCCTGAGTGCCTGCAGGATAGCGAGAACGGATTCTGCTTCGATCCATCCGCCCCAAAGTCAATCTGCAATGCAGTCTCTCGCTGGTTGAAATTATCAACTGGGCAGTTGGATGGCTTTGGCGCCGTTTCGGCGCGGATTGCGCAAGAGAAGTTCGCTCCCCGTGAGGTGATCCGTAACTTCCTAGCGGCGTCGAATTGAATCGAGGTGCGATTCCGACCAGAAAATCTTCCTGTGAGCTGTGCGAGCGATGCCGGCAATCCACACAGTCGGAGTCGTCCATGAGCCGCCGACAAGCAGGATCTCAGGACGAATCTGTCGAAGCGTGCTCAGTATTCCGACATTCAGATGCCATGCACAGCCTCCCGCATTATTGATGTGTATTCCGCGTAGGAAACGATGTGGGAAAGTGAACTCTGATTCCTCGAAACTCCAGTTTCGGCCTCGTTCCCAGCGAGCCATGAACAAGACCTCAAAGTCCCACTCACGAGCAGCCAGTTCCTGGTACATCAAACGGAACTGAAAAATCCGATAAGGTGTGGGGATATTGGTGAGGCAGACGAAGCTGCGCGCACCCATGGCGCATACAAGCTATCACCGTAGTTTGGTGCAGGCGTTAAGAGAAGCACTCAGCGTTCAGCATTCAGCCACGTGCCATTGTCGGAAAAACGATGTGAGCAACCGCTCGTTTTTGGCTAAATGAGCGCTGAATGCTGAGTGCTATCTTCCCGGGTCAGTCAAATTGCTTTGGACTCGTGCTGTCCGGTAGCTGCTTGCCGTCGTAGAGGATCTTGCTTTCGGAGCCGAAACGCTTATAGTCCATGTATTTAATGATCACGCGGATCTGAACGTCTCCGCTCTTAAAATGCAGCGTGTCATCCGCCGTGGTATAGGTGGGAAACCAATAAACGTTGTCGATCTGCTCGCGGTAGGTGGTAAAGCGCGGGAATAGGTTTTCGTCGCTTCCACTGTGCAGATCGGGAACCGACTTTCCATAGGTTTTGACGATCTGAAAATCGCGATTGTCTACCCAGATGCGGCCCTGGAAGCGACGATGATGCTTGTCAATCTGCTTCGGCGAGATATCGAAGACATAGGTCTGCAGCTCATCCTCACGCTGCTGGCCTACATACAGGATGTTGTAATCAGGAATTTCGTCCGTGGTGAGAACGAAAGGCATCACGTTCTGAAGGTCGTTAGTGTCTTCGCTTGTCATCCCGACACGTGTCAAAGTTGGCGCAGGAGCGTAGGTGACTGTGATAGTGCGCTTGCCGTGGTTATCAAAGTTCACGTCCCAATCCTGGCGGTATTCGCCATCGACGCCGGCGCCCTCAAGCGTCTGGATTATGTTCGATTGATGATATGTGTAATGCTCGCGCGCAGCCTGAAATTCCTTCTCCTTCGCAGCGAACTTGCTGATGATCTGTTCTACGCCGATGCCGGGTGGTTGCTGCTGAACCAGAGGTCCCTCTCCGCGCTGTGCTTGCGCGGGCGTTACAAATGCCAAAGCTGCAACTAGCAGCAGGAGAGATGCCGCCAGGGTCGGAAAAGCAGGCAATGGTCGCGGCCCATCGCCTGAGATGGAATGGCTCAGATTGTAAGAAAACATATTCATTTAGACGCACACCCGCCCACGCCGGACGCAAACCAACTCGCGACGCACAGCATTGAGAATCCCTGCGAATGCTCTACCCGTCTTAGACCCAAACGATGTGCCGAAGTTTCGCCTTAGTACTCCAAATAAGAAAAAAGCAGAGACAAGCAGGTCACCTAGGCACGAGCATGGGAGGAGAGTAGACGAACAGAAGAGGATGATTCGGAGCCAAAAATGAAGAGAGCCTCCGCGCGTGCGGAGGCTTTTCGTCATATAGCCCGTTAGCTGCGTTTGTGCTTGTTGTGCTTGTCCTTGTAAATCTGTTTTGACAGTTGGTTCTGCTGCTGGTTGATGGTCTTGCGATCCTGTTTGGTGAGCTTGCCATGATCCATCTTGCGCATGTCGCGCTCTTCTTGATTCAAAGCGTGTTCTTTCTTCTCGAGATTGCGGGTTTCGTGCTTGGTGAGCTGTCCGCTCTTTACGCCCTGATGTATGCGACGCTGCTGGTTGATCTTGCGCTGCCGGATGGTTAACGGTTTCTTTGCGTCATTGTTATTGTTATTGGTTGAGTTGGTTGTCGCGCTCTGAGCGAAGCCTGTCGCTGTGAGCAATGCGGTAGTAGCAAAAACAATCAATTTGTTCTTCATGGGATTTGCTTGTAGCCTCCTCTCCTCTCGGCATCGCCGAGCATCGTCTGTTCAGCGGGTACAGACACCCTACTTATGCCAGAGTTGTACAGGGAGCGATTACCCCTGAATCAAAACTGCCATTACCAAAGTACATGCATGGACCGGCACCGCAGCACCGTTGCGTTTCGACGCGATCGTGAGAACCAGAATGGTTCACTGACCCGTTCCCGCTGCGGAAGTCTTATTCGAACAAAATCCGGTCTTCGAGATCCTCCACCACAAATCAGGGAAGCAGC
>DATLKS010000384.1:0-4632 GCA_035538255.1 Terriglobales bacterium | reverse complement strand
AACTCTCACGTCAGTAGTCTCCACAAACTGGGGCAGCTTCCCCCAATCGTCTACTTTGTATCGCTCATGATTTGGGTGGCTTACCTTGTGCAGCCCGAGCCAGCACGCGAATCGCTGCATATTCCTCTCACGTCGCCGCTCCTGCGTTGGAACGAAGTTGCTCTCGCATTAGGTCATACCGGTGGCAAGGTTGCCATCAACAGTGCTGCTGAGCCCTTTATGCCCACAGTGGAGCGCATGGTGGAACAAGTAATGCAGAAAGAATCTATGATCGTGGATCGGCGCCAAGCGCGCGTGGTGTAATATTCTTCTTGAAAATGCCGTGCCGGCAGGGACGGCGTTTTTGTTTCTGATTTCCTCAAGCGCCAGTCATAACGGCAAGGCTCATGACTGCGCTGGCTCCGACTAAGACGAAAGCTGTGGCGGCTACAAGTTTTCGAAATCGGCCTGAGAAAAAGTTTAGCTCCAGAAGATCTGCGTAGATCCCTCCTATAAAAACAAGCATAAAAGGGATGGTCCACACGAACGAGCTTCCTGCCTGATACGGCCCGGGCCACCACGGAAGAACTAGCGCGAGAATTAAGGGTGCGGTGTTCCCGAAGTATCGTGTTCTGCGCCACAAAGCGAACACCGTAAGCCCGGCAGCGAAGGCAACGATCTCTAGCCATCCACCTGGAATTGTCGTGAAAGTGATCAGCCGATACGTAGTGAATTTCAGATAATCGGAGCTGACATTGAGCGCCGCGGAGACGTCTTTCACGTTGAAGCCGAAACAAATGAGAAAGATCAGCGCTCCAATCGCACCGCTTACGGCCAATATTGCCAAAGTGATGCGCCGGCGTCTCGGCGCCAGGTAAAGCATGAAGCCCGTGGCGAAGATTACTCCGGCAATCGCGGCAGCGAGACTCGCAGCGGCCGTGAGTCCAATCGCGGCCCCCAGGAGCAAGATTCTCGCACGCCATCTACTCGGGGCGGCGTACACGGTATGCGCAACTCCAATGGCGGTGAATATCAATCCAAACAGTCCCCAACTGGCTAGAATCGCCGAGTCCACTGTTGCACTCGCGATGAGCAGCGATGGACTAAGACAGTAAAGACCGAGTGTGATGTAGCCCCCCTCATCACCGAAGATGCGGCGCGATACCCACCAGAGAGCCCCGCCAAGCCAGATGCCAAAGACGACGAACGGTATTCGGACCAGCCAGCGGTTGGGCGCAGCGTACAGACTGAACTCACGGTTCTGCCAATGCTGCGCGATTGAGGGAAGGAATCCCGCACAGCGAAGTGTCAAAATGCTGTCACCGGGAATTAAGGGAGAGCGTGAGTTTACAAGCGCGCGTCTGGACCACAGTGCCTTACCAACCAGAGCGTTGCGTGTCTCCGCCATCGTGAATGGAAGGTGTCCCGCGAGCCAGAGACTTTGAAGAAGAAACAACAGGAGGAATGCGGCCGCGATCTTCTGCGCTTTGTGAACTTCAAACCGCAACCAGCGGGAGTTCATTTCTGAAGTCTTAATCTATCACGCGATTACTCGGGTTATGACAATTCAGAGGCCAGCCAGTTTTTTGTTCCGGAATAGAACACGGCTCGCGCGAAATGTCGAGCGCTCTATGCCCCAATGTCTATTTCGTGGTTAAGACTAGCGAAGCTTCCGCGGAGACATGTGGGCTAGCAAATTGCTGCGCCAACAACTTTGGGTGCGCTGCGGCGGCGATCATCGCGGCATTGTCTGTCGAGAGTTCGCGCGTGGGAAAGAAAACGCGCATTCCTTGCGCTTCGGCCCGCAGCCTGAATTCGCTTCGCAAGCGACTGTTCGAAGCCACGCCCCCGGTGACGATCAGTGATTCAACTTCGAATTCACGGGCCGCGCGTAAGGTCTTGCGGATAAGATCTTGAACAACTGCCTCCTGAAATGATGCGATCAGGTCGAGCGTGAGCTGATCCATGTGCGGCAAAATATTCTCAAGCTTGCGATCGCCAGTCCTGTCCAGCGCAATTCTCCGGCGCTCAATCGATTCCTGCATTGCATGAGTTTCAGTGAAGCGCAGAACGGCAGTCTTAATTCCGCTAAAAGAAAAATCATAGGTCTCTTGCTCGTCGTTCGTGCTGTTGCGCTTTTGTCGAATCTTGATTTGAGACAGCGGCATAGATATCGTCCGCGGATCTCCGTGCGCTGCTAGCTGCTCAATGATAGGACCGCCGGGATAACTGAGTGCCAACAGCTTTGCTACCTTGTCGAACGCCTCGCCGGCAGCGTCGTCGAGGGTGCGGCCTATATTGCGGTAAGTCCATGCTCCCTGATCCGATCGTTCCACCAGATAAAGATGCGTGTGTCCACCGGAGACGACAAGCGCGAGCGTCGGCAGCAGCAGCTCCGCCTTCCGCGGTTGCCTGTGCTCGAGAAGAACCGCGTGGATGTGTCCCTCCAGATGGTTTACGGCAATCAATGGCTTCGGCAATGCGAAGGCGAGGGCTTTCGCGTAAGTGATACCCACCAATAACGATCCTGCGAGACCCGGGCCTTGCGTCACCGCCAGCGCATCCACGGACTCCAGTGAAATCCCGGCGCTCTCCACCGCCTGACGTACGACAGGAACGATTGCGCGCAGATGCTCGCGCGACGCGAGCTCCGGTACCACGCCGCCGTATGGGAGATGTGCCGCGATTTGCGACGAAACCACATTCGACAGCAATTGCTCGCCGTTGCGCACGACGGCAGCGGCGGTCTCATCGCATGAGCTTTCTATGCCGAGAATCAGGGGCATCTGCTACTAATGATAAAGAAAAGAGAGCTGCTAAGCTCCTCAGCTTCTAAGCTGCTTAGCCGCTCCGAAGCCCAGGAGCCTGAAGCTTGCCGTCGCGAGCTGATCTTGCTAACTCAGCGGCGATCTCAATCGTCCAGAAACTGCGCGAGAGTGGCCACTCGGCATACCTCGTCGGAGGCTGCGTTCGTGACCTCTTACTGGACTTGGCGCCGCAGGATTATGACATTGCGACCAGCGCCCGGCCGAATGAGGTTCTGTCGCTGTTTCCTGAAACTATTCCCGTGGGCGCGCAATTCGGCGTTGTGCTCGTCGTTGTGCGTCCCGAAGGTGAAAAGCCGATTCACATCGAAGTCGCAACCTATCGCAGTGACATTGGATATAGCGATGGCCGCCATCCTGATGCGGTGCGCTACTCCGATACGGCCAAAGAAGACGTTCAGCGGCGGGATTTTACGATTAACGGCCTGCTTCTCGATCCTACAAAGAATGAAGTCTTGGACTATGTCGGTGGGCGTTCCGATCTGGAACACAGGATCATCCGCACGATCGGCAATCCAAGACAGCGCTTTAGCGAAGATAAACTACGGATGATGCGTGCAGTCCGATTCGCCGCGCGGCTCGGATATGCGATTGAAACAAATACGATGGCGGCAATCCGCGAATTGGCTCGCGCGATCCATCAGGTGAGCCGCGAGCGAATCCGCGACGAACTGGACAAGATGCTCACCGAAGGACATGCGCGTCGCTGCTTCGAATTACTCGACGAGGCGGGAGTGCTGATTGACCTGCTGCCGGAGGTGAGCGCAATGAAGGGAGTGGATCAGCCGCCACAATATCACCCGGAGGGTGATGTGTGGACCCACACTCTGCTCCTGCTCGAAGGCCTGCAGAGGGGCTGTTCCAAATCGTTTGCCTGGGGAGTGCTGCTTCATGACGTGGGAAAACCTCCCACGTTCCGCGTCGCTCCCGATCGCATTCGCTTTGATAGCCATGCTGAGGTAGGCACGCGCATGGCGGAAGAGATTTGCCGCCGCCTGCGGTTCTCGAACGAGATCACCGAACAGGTCTCAGCTTTAGTCGCAAATCACATGCGTTTCGGTGACGCGCGAAAGATGAAGGAATCGACCCTGAAGCGTTTCATGCGACTGCCGCGTTTTGAAGAGCACCTAGAATTGCATCGCCTCGACTGTTTGGCCAGTCACCGCGACCTCTCGGTATTTTCTTTTATGCGTGAGAAGCTCGCCAGCACTCCTGAAGAGGAAATCAGACCCGCTCCTCTGCTTACGGGAAGGGATTTGATTGAGAATGGCTGGAAGCCCGGCCCGCGGTTCCGCACCGTGCTTCAGGCTGTCGAAGATGCCCAATTAGATGGCATCCTGCACACGCCTGAAGAGGCCATGTCATTCGTCGAAACGAATTTCCCTCAAGAGACGTGACGCTGGAACGATATTAAGGTCTGATGAACAGCTCTTTTCGGCGACAATTCATTTTTAGCAACTTTCGATTTTTTAGAAGAAACACTCGATTTCCCGGTATCTTTCTGGTGCCATCTTTCATCACAACCTACAAAGAACAGACAACCTGAGTTACTGGTAATCGTCAGTAGCGGCGTAAAGAGCAGATGAAAATTTTAAGGCGACTACACGAATTTCTCCGTAGGTCTATAACCGTATGGGCGCAGGTCTTGATGGGCGAACTGATAGCAGCGACCAAGCCCACAACTGACTTCAGAAGATGACAGGCAACAGAGGCGAAGAAAGGCCGCTCGGGTACGAGCGGCCTCTTTCTTGTACCGAAAATCGATCGAGTCTTACTTGAAGCGTTTGTTGATCTCGTCCCAATTCACCACATTCCACCACGCAGCGAG
>DATLKS010000383.1:0-2859 GCA_035538255.1 Terriglobales bacterium | reverse complement strand
CACCGGTGTAGGCGCGTCGACCATAAGGTCAACAGCCTTCGCAGTCTTCGGAAACGGAATCACTTCGCGCAAGCTGTCCGCTCCGGCAAGGATCATGACGATGCGATCGAGTCCAAGCGCGATTCCCCCATGCGGAGGCGTGCCGTATTCGAGCGCTTCAAGGAAGAAGCCAAAGCGCGACCGCGCTTCCTCATCTGTCATTCCCAGGGCATTGAAGATCTGCTTTTGAATATCCTGACGGTGAATACGAATCGAGCCAGATCCCAGCTCGGTTCCGTTCAGCACGATGTCATAGGCCAACGCGCGCACTGCGCCTGGATCAGAGAGGAGCTTGCCGAAATCCTCTTCATGCGGTGACGTGAAGGGATGGTGAGCGGCATTCCAGCGCGCTTCTTTGTCGTCGTACTCGAACATCGGGAAATCAGTGACCCAGAGGAAGCGGTAATCGTCAGCGTTGCCGCGCTTGGTGAACGCCCCGTGTTTGTCCCTGTATTTTTGGCCAAGAGCGAGACGAATTGCGCCCGCAGACGTGTACACCGCCTCGGCGGCTTTGCGCATTGCAATGGGAGAACGGTCGGCAACTGCTCCGCCGGCGACAAGCAGCAGCAAGTCGTCCGCCTCAGCCTCGCACATGGCGCGGAGCTTTGCCACAGAGTCAGGAAAGCTCTTCTCCAGACGCTTCAGGTCGTCGATGACTTTTGCGGGTGGCTTCGTCGCTAAGAGCTGTTTGTTGTCGTCGCGCTCTTTGCGCGAGAGCTCGCCCACCTTCGGAACGCGCACTGCAACCACCGGCAGCAGCGGATCAAGACTCAAAGCATCGAGATTCTCCTCGGTAAAGACGTCGCGAATGTTAGTCATTGTCGGCAGGCGCATGTCCGGTTTGTCGATTCCGTACTTCCCGATCGCTTCGTCGTACTTCATGCGCGGAAATGGAGGCTTCAACTCGATTCCTGCTTCGCGGAATGCGGCGACTAGAAAGGCCTCTACTACCTCAAACACGCGCTCTTGAGTGGGAAACGACATCTCAAGGTCGATCTGCGTAAATTCCGGTTGGCGGTCTGCCCTGAGGTCCTCGTCGCGAAAGCAGCGCACTATCTGGAAGTATTTGTCAAAGCCGGAAATCATCAAGATCTGCTTGAACAATTGTGGCGATTGCGGCAGAGCATAAAAGGATCCCGGATATACGCGACTAGGCACAAGATAGTCTCGTGCGCCTTCTGGAGTGCTCCGCGTCATGAAAGGCGTTTCGATCTCAAGAAATCCGCGGCTCGACAACTCCTTGCGAATCGCCAGCGACACGCGCGAGCGCAGTTCGATATTCGATTGCATCTCCGGACGTCGCATGTCGATGTAGCGGTAAATCAATCGCAGCTCTTCATTCGAGATAGCTTGCTCCGCCGGAGAGAAAGGCGGTGTCTTTGAGTCGTTCAAGATGCGCAGCTCTTCAGCAATGATCTCGATCTCTCCCGTTGGCAGATTTTTATTCACGGTGGCGGGATCCCGCCGCTTCACTGTGCCTACGGCAGCCAACACATACTCCGAGCGGACGTTTCCAGCTTTCGCGTGCAGAGCCGGATTTCGCTCCTTGTCGAGGACCATTTGCACCACTCCCGTACGATCGCGCAGATCGATGAAGATCAGGTTCCCCAGATCGCGGCGGCGGTGGACCCATCCCATAAGGATGACGGTCTTACCGGCGTCGCTGGCCGTGAGCGTGCCGCACATGTGGCTGCGTTGGAGGTCTCCAAGCAGATCAAGCTGAGTTTCGGGCAAGGTAGAGTCCTAGGGGTTGGGAGTGATCCATCATCTTAATTGGGGAATTGACTAATTTGGTAATCGGGCAATTTCGGAAGAGTGCCGTGCGGTTTATCCGGCAGAAACACAAATCGGGTGATCAGCGATTCGCCAAACCACCCGATCTTCGACTACCGAATTACGACTACCGAATTACGAAATTACCTAATTGCCAATTTCCTAGACGCTCATCGCCTGCTTCACCGGTACTTGAGTGAACCAGCCATGGCGGTCGGGCACACGGCCTTCGACGATGTCGAAGAACTCCTTGTGAACAGCGCGAGTGATCGGTCCCGTCTTGCCGTCACCGACTGTGATCTTGTCCACTGTGCGGATCGGAGTCACCTCCGCGGCGGTTCCGGTGAAGAAGAGCTCATCGGCAATGTAGAGCATCTCGCGGGGAATCATCTGCTCTACGACTGGGAATCCCAGCTCACGAATGAGATCGATGACTGCGGCGCGCGTAATGCCCGGCAGGACCGAGTTCCCGAGAGGAGCCGTATAAACGGTTCCCTTGCGCACCAGGAACAGATTCTCGCCCGAACCTTCGCTGACATAGCCATTTACGTCGAGGGCAATTCCTTCAACGTATCCATTCAATATGGCTTCCATCTTGATGAGTTGAGAATTCATGTAGTTCGCGCCGGACTTTGCCATCGCGGGCAAAGTGTTAGGTGCAATGCGTGTCCAGGACGAGACGCATACGTCGACTCCATCGTCAGGTGAGCCATGGCCGAGATACTTGCCCCATGCGTAGTTACAGATGTAGACCTCGATGGGAGAGTTCAGCGGATTCACGCCGGCCTCCCCATAGCCGCGGAACGCAATGGGACGGATATAGCACGGATACACACCATTTGTGGCGACAAGTTCAACCATTGCCTGAATAATTTCGTCTTCGCTGAACGGAAGGTCCATGCGATAGATCTTTGCAGAGTTCACAAGGCGTTCGGCATGTTCCTGGGCGCGGAAGATCGCAGGACCTTGCGGAAGCTTGTAGCAGCGCACGCCTTCGAACACCGAGGACCCGTAGTGGACGACATGCGACATAACGTGCAATTTGGC
>DATLKS010000382.1:0-2668 GCA_035538255.1 Terriglobales bacterium | reverse complement strand
GACGGAAAACCTCGTCAAGCCTCGATGGCCCCGGGACGCGGCTGTCTTTGCCGGACGCGGGCGGCTTGTCATCACCCAGGGATGCCCGCAGGGCGAGCGCATCCAGGACTTTCAAAACCAAGCCCAGCTCAGCTTTCGGGTTGCCGGACTCCAGGCGGATGACCCATTTTCTCTCGACGCCGAGTTGCGCCGCGAGTGCGCTTTGCGAGAGGCCTTTCTCCTGCCGTTTGAGGCGCACCGCTCTTCCGAGCTGCTCGGGGTTTTGCCAGGGTATGTCCTTCATGAGGGACATTATGCCATATGTCCGTTATAACGTACATATCCTTTGTAAAGGACACGCTAGACGTGTCCCTTGTAGCGGACATTGCGCTGCCAAGCTCGTTGCGAAGTAAGGTCGATGGCCGTCAATTCGCGGCCGCCGCCTCGTGCGCCCGCTTCAGCCAAGTCAGTACTTCGGCGTCAATATCCTTTGCATCCTCGATGCGGACGCGATGGGTGACCATCGCGTTCCAGTCTCCGGCGGACTCGAAACGTCCGGTGGGTGCCTGACCCTTGAGTTTGATGCCGATATCCAATCGCGACGCGGACGACGGCTGCAGAATGCCGAACTTCTTTTTGGCACGCAGGAGATTCACGTACGTGGAATTCGCAACGACCTCCACGTCGGGTCCCCATTTCGCAATCTTCGCCAGCAGCACGGTGCAAGGCTTGCGCCACGACGCCTTGGTGCCCGAGAACAGATCGTCCAGCTTTTGGGCGTCGCTCCTCGGCGGCCTGCCACCCTTCAGGATGACTCCCGCAACCGCTGTCGCATGGCCATGCCCCAGTCCGTGGCTGGACTTCAGCCAGGCCACGATCTCGCCATGTTTCGTCAGCCCCTGTTGAGTGGTCAGCTTCGCGAAATCTGCCGGCGATTTTCCGGTTTTGGCTTTGACGGCGTCCAGGTAGGCCTGAAACGTCATATATCCTCCTATTGAGACTGTAGTGAACTAGACGGTATAGTACTCAAAGAGCATTTGTAGCATATCAGTACCGTACAGTCTAGTACTAAAAATGAGGAGATCAGCGATGGCGGCAAACGAGGAAGGCCGGTCGGCCCGCAAGCACCGGGAGATCATCGAGGCGGCGGCCGCGGTGTTCATGAAAAATGGCTATGAGGGGACGAGCATGGAGCAGATCGCGGCGAAGGCCGGGGTCTCCAAGCAGACCGTTTACAAGCATTTTGCGGATAAGGAACAGCTGTTCTCGCACATCGTTCTCTCGACCACCGATCAGGTCGATCAGGTCGTGGCACTGGTCGCTGGCCCGCTGGCGGACACGCGGGAGTTGGACAAGGACCTCAGTCTGCTCGGCCGACAATTCGTCATCGCGCTGATGGACCCGCAGCTTCTGCGCTTACGCCGACTGGTGATTGCCAACGCCGACCGGATGCCGGAGCTGGGCCGGACATGGTATGAGCAAGGCTTTGGGCGGGTGCTGGGCACTCTGGCCGAGTGCTTCGGGGGGCTCGCCAAGCGCCACCTTCTGGGGTTGGACGACCCCCTCATCGCCGCGCATCACTTCGTGGGCTTGCTTCTGTGGATTCCAGTGAATCAGGCGATGTTCACCGGAAACGAGCAGCCCTACAGCAAGGCCGCGCTGGAGCGCTATGCCAATGCAGCCGTTAGCACGTTCCTGGCTGCCTACGGAGTCAAGGGCAGAATCGCTGCCAAAGCAGCCCGTTGAGATCAGGTGCCAACATTGACTGAGCCAGGGGACGAGATCAGCGCTGTGTCACTTCCACTCGCTCGAACCGATCACTGGCCAGTAACGTTCCGTTGGCTGTGCGGTAGTCGATGGCGAACGGAACCCGAATTCCCTTGACGATCCGATAGTCGTGCAAGGCCACATCCAGAAGCGGCACACCTCCGACCTTCATAACCGTGTACCTCGCGACGTCGCCGGAGTGCGCATCCACGTAAAGCACCCGGTAGTATTCTCCGGCATGATCGCTTTCAAACTTCCACGCCAGGATATGGGGGATCTTCTGCATCCCGACGGGCCTGAGCGTGGGATGTTCCTTCTGCAGATCGACGATCGGCGTGTCGAAGTCGAACGTCTCCAGCAGGGCTCGCTCGTCTTCACCGGGAATGCCCTGAGGTATCCCCCGGATCACGATGTCGCTGCCTGATTTTCTGACGGCAAAATCGGAAGACGCGCCCGCCTTGACCAGCACTCCAACCGAATCAGGTCGAGTGACCCGAATCTCCACTGGATAGTGCTCACAATCGACGTACCGTGTGCCGTAGGACTCAATCCTGGCCACGCGCTTCAGGTTCTCGTCGTAACCGCCCGCTTTGCGATATTTATTGCGCAGGACGAAGGCAGTCTCCGCGGCGACAGGTATCGAGTCGTCGGAGCTGCTTCCGGTCAGATCCGTCCCCATCGAGTTCTCGCTTGGCGGTACTTCCGAGGCATACGCTCCCCCGGCCGGTGCCTGCGCGGTCTGCCCATCCGCAGCGCACGCCGCAAAGGCCGCAACGCCGAGCCATGCGACACATGCGAGTCCGGTATTTCGGAACTTGTCCATAAAAGCACCCCTAATGGGACTGCGCAGCCGTCACGGCACCACGATTGACAAACTCATCGACCTTGCCCGCAAAAACGTCCGCATCCAATCTCTTCTCGG
>DATLKS010000381.1:0-1844 GCA_035538255.1 Terriglobales bacterium | reverse complement strand
AAATTGAATACCCGACCGCGGGAGACCCTAAACTGGAAGACTCCAGCGTATATTCTCGAAACGAGTGTTTCGCCCACCCACTGAGGCCACGTAAACCATGTCTCCGGAACGTTTTGTAAAGGGGTGATCCGACCGCTCATTGTAGTTAACGATCACTTCCAATCTTTGCGGCAGCCAAAGTCTCTATCCCGATTTATCCCAATGCAGGAATTGCCTGCCTAGTGGTCCGCAGAACCGTTAGGCAGCGAGTCATTCTTCGACGCTGTCGCGTTCTCGCGAGCGCACCGAATCGGAGGATTAAGTTCCAAATAGCCTCTGACTCGGGTGCAAGGCTTGACTTTACACAAGCCGGAAGTAATGGTGCGGTTGAGTTTATTGGAATAACTTCTTCATAGCCCGGACACAATCGCAATGAGGTGACAGGGAAGGCCACGTCAGTGCAGATAGCGACTACGCAGCTGCTTAGGAACTGGAGAACCCGACGCGTGACAATATCTGCTGGAACTGCCCATTCGATCGCAATCCGTTCCATTTGTGGTCAAGCAGGAACACCATATGCACGTCGCGGTCCACAAACGCCTGCTCCAGCCATTGCAGCGCGGTTTCTATCTCCCGCATTCCAGCGAACACTAAGGCGATGCTGTAGGAAGGAACATAGCGGTGTGCCTTTCGTTCCACCAGTTGTTGAATCTTGGCCTTTGCTTTTGCTTTTTCCCCTGAAACCGCGTGGACATAGCCCGCCAATGACAATGCTTCCGAATTGCCCGCGGAAAATTCGAAGGCCGCGTCGCAGGCCGCCAGGGCCTCGCCGTACATGCCATGCCGTTCATAGGATTTTGCCAGGCAAATGTGCGCTATCCAGAAACGCCATTCCATGTTGAGAGTTGCACGAAGTTGCTGGATGGATTGATCCACGTGTCCTGCATAGTAGAGAAACTGGCCGTACATGGTATTCGTGATCAGAGAAAAGGGATCGAGCACGCGGGCGTGCTGGATCGTGGCCAAAGCCTCTTCACATCGCCCGACGTTCGAAAGAACCTGAGCAAGATAGAGATGGGCCAGAGAATAATTCGCATTCAGACTGATGGCTTTTCGCGCCGCCGCCTCGGCTGCGGCAAAATCCCAGTCACACCAAAGCTTGATGGCTGCGTCGGCAGTGTGAGCCTCGGCAGAATCGGGATCTAACTCAAGGGCAGTAGTAATAGCAGCTTTCGCCTCCGGAAACGCGTCTTTGGGAGGCACTTCACTGGTAATCGCCGCTGACAGCGTATCTGCCAGCCCTGAATATGCCAACGCGTATTCAGGGTCGCATTGCGTTGCCTTGCGAAAATACTCAGCTGCCTTGAGCAACTCAACGGGTGTGAACCTCACCCAGTGATAACGTCCGTGAAGGTAGTGATCATACGCTTCCGGGTCGACGCGCCGCCGGCTTCGGAGCTGTCGCTCCCCTTCGGGAGTGAGCTCAAGTTTCACGTGCGATGCAATTGCCGCGCCGACTTCACTATGGATGTCGAGGATGCTTTGCGGCGGGCGGTCGAAATTTTCCGCCCACAAATGGATCTGGTCACGCACGCGGATCAACTGCGCGGTGACGCGCACGCGGTCAGCCTCTCGGCGCACGCTGCCCTCGAGCACATAGTCCACACCGAGTTCCCGGCCAATTTGGAAAACAGACTTCTCAGCGTGCTTGTATGCCATGGAAGACGTGCGAGCAATGACGCCCAGGTCATGCGGGGACATTTTTCCCAATCGCATGATGGTTTCCTCGGTCAATCCATCGCTGAAATATTCCTGCCCCAAATCGCCGCTCAGGTTTTCGAAAGGAAGGACTGCCAGCATGATGC
>DATLKS010000380.1:0-1851 GCA_035538255.1 Terriglobales bacterium | reverse complement strand
TTGGAAATTACTCTAAGACGCTGAAGGCCATCATCGCTTGATGATGGCCTCGAATCTTTTCCTTTGCTACGCCATCATCCTGTCTGCCTCAGAAGGACCGTGCTAAGCAGAGAAAGTCGGATGACGGCCACAGGTTTCTCTACTCTCATTTCATTGCCTGTTGCGCTGCGTTCCACGCGTTTCCCTGCCTACTTTACAATGCCGGAAACTATAAATAGCCCTTATATAAATGTCAATATTATAAGCCGTTTTGCGACTTGAACCTGCGATTCGCTTTTTCGATGCTCTCCATCTGAAGAATCGATTGGATGATGCGCTTCCATAGGCTGTACACCTGATGAGTAGTATTGGGCGCAGTGTCACAACTGCGCTGATCTTTTATTGGGCGGCGCTAGTGCAGCAAGGTTTGTATGATCCCCGTTTCGAACACGACGCGTGCGGCGTAGGTTTCGTTGCGCGCGTCTCAGCCGAGCCTTCGCATGAGTTGTTGCAGATGGCGCTCGAGGCGCTCTCTCGTCTCGCTCACCGTGGCGCTGTCGCAGCCGATGGACGCAGCGGAGACGGCGCAGGGATTACGACTTCGATTCCGCGCCGCATCTTTGGAAGTTTTCTCGCGGACTGCGGATTCAATCTCGCAGCAGATCTCCCGCTTGGTGTGGGAATGCTCTTCGTCGAGCCTGAGGAGTTGGCGGCCGTCCCGATACACCTGATCTCCGCGATCGAAGGCCAAGGCTTAAAGCTGCTTTGCTGGCGGGAGGTTCCCATCAATCTAGGGGCGCTCGGCAAAACCGCTTTGTCGTCGATGCCGGTGATCCGTCAGGCGATCATTGTTCCTGAAGCTTCGATCGATGCTAGTGAATTTGAAGCACGCCTTCATCGCGCGCGCAAACACTTCGAGCGCGCAAACCTGAAAAGTTACGTTGCATCACTCTCGTCACGGACGATCGTATATAAGGCGCTGTGTGCCGGCGCGCAGCTGCGCGAATTCTATTGCGACCTGCAGGACCAGAACTTCGAGGCGAGCTTCGTCTTATTTCATCAGCGCTACGCTACCAACACGCATCCGTCGTGGTGGCTGGCCCAGCCATTCCGCCTGCTTGCACACAACGGAGAGATCAATACGATCGGAGCGAATCGCACGTGGATGAAAGCGCGCGCGGCGGAGCTTCCTCCTGAGTTTTTGCCATTGCTGCGCGAAGGCGGCTCGGATTCCTGTCATCTGGATGAAGCCGCAGAGTTGCTCCTGCGCAGCGGTCGCGACCTTCTGCATAGCGTTGCGATGTTGCTCGTCCCCGCATGGCAGGCGCATCCGGCATTTCATGACCTGACCTCTTTCTATCGTGAACACGCTGCGATGATGGAGCCATGGGACGGTCCTGCGGCGATTGCGTTTGCAGACGGTCGGTATGTGGGCGCTGCTCTCGACCGCAACGGTCTGCGGCCCTTGCGTTACAAAGTGACGGTTGACGGACTTGTGACTGTCGGCTCTGAGGTTGGCCTCTTCGATAGCAACGACGACACGGTCGAGGTGAAAGGCCGTCTAGGTCCGGGACAGATGCTTGCGGTCGATTTGAAGCGTCACGAGGTTCTGGACGCAGAGAAGCTCCGGCGTCATCTTTTCAAAGCGACGCCGCGGCAACACTCGCACGTTGTCGCCATAGAGCGCGCTCCTGCAACTCAGGTAGCAACTCCCAGCGAGCAAGTACACGCGTTGTTCGGATACACCCGCGAAGATCTGAAGCTAGTAATTGCACCCATGGCGCGCGACGGCAAAGAAGCCGTTTGGTCAATGGGTGACGACACGCCCGTCTCTGCTCTTGCCCGGGTTCCACGATCAGTCTACACATACTT
>DATLKS010000379.1:0-1572 GCA_035538255.1 Terriglobales bacterium | reverse complement strand
AGCGCGATGAAGTTGTCGCCGGTGCGCGATCCGGTTTCGATCTGGCGTGGTTCCAGATAGCCGTTGCCGTGATCGACAAATGCAATCTGCCGCGCGCCGGACTGCAAGACGCCCGAAGCGGGAATAACAAGTTGCTCTCCGAGCGGCACACCCAAGTCCACATTGACGTACATGCCGGGTTTGAGGAGTAGGCTGGGATTCTCGAAAACCAATCGCACGCGCACTGTGCGCGTTGTCGCATCAACTTGCGGCAGGATCTGCTGTACCCGACCTCGGAAAATCCGGCCAGGGTAGGCATCCACAGTGACGGTCGCAGGATCGCCGGTTTTTAGCCGACCAACATCGGTCTGGAATACTTGCGCGTAAGCCCACACCTGCGAGAGGTCGGCAATCGTGTACAGCTTGGTCTCAGGCTGGACGAACTGATTGGGCAGTGCGTTGCGTTCGGTGATGTATCCCGTAGCTGGCGATGGAACCGTGATTTCATGCTGCACCTGTCCAGTTTTCTGCAATCGTGCAATTTCGCTGTCTGGTACGTTCCATTGTCGGAGCCGTGCGCGCGCGGCGTTCACGAGCCAATCGGCCTCGTTCGCTGCTGTGCCGTGACCTTGCGAGAGTGTCTGCTGGTTCTTCAGCGCGAGCAGGAATTCTTGCTCCGTACTCACAAGCTCTTGGCTATAGATCGTGAATAATGGCTGGCCCCTGCGAACGTACTGATAGGTTGCATCTGCAAAGACCTTCTGAATCCAGCCTGGAAATCGTGTCTGCACATATGCGAGCCGCTCTTCATCGACATCAACATTGCCTGTGACGCGAATCTCGTCTCGCACAGGCTGGCGCTTTACCAGAGCGAACTTCACACCGATGCTCTGCAGCCGTTCGGGAGAAAGCTGCACTGGGGATAAATTCGGCGTCGCATTCTCCGTTTGCTGCGGTGCTGGTTGAGTCGAAGATCCGGAGGTTTCAGTTTGGGAAGCAGTTCCCGATGTCGATTGTGGCGGCATTGAGTGCGGCTGTCGCGTGTAGTAAACGAGCGCGATGGCGAGTGCAATTGCAAGAACAGCGGTTGCGAAGAAAGCCTTGCGGTAGTTCATCGCGTCACCTCCGGTGAGGCCGTCGCCATTTGGCCGGATGTTGGCACCGGAGCGCCGACTGCCAATTCCAGCTCAGCCATGCGTTGCTCGAAATCGGCGAGCGCGCGGAAGTAGGCGTAATCGACATCGAGCGTGGTGTTCTGGCTGTCGAGCAGATTGAGAATGTCCGTGCGGTCGTTCTCGTAGGCAATGACGGTGGAGCGCAGCGTCGCTTCCGATTGGGGTCGAAGTGAGTTCTGATAAAGATCAACTAGGCGCTTGGCCGAATTTGCGCGTACCAGCGCCTCCTGAATTTGCTGGAAGACAGCCAAGCGCATCGCATCGAGTTCAGTCTGACGTTCCTCCGCAGTGGCTTGCGCTTCACTGATTTCAGACTCGTGCTTACGGCGATTGAGCCAGGGCAGCGTCATCGAGCCTTCGATCATGTAGTTGTTGCGAAATTGCGAGCCACTCGGCATCAGCATGTAACCGACGTTTG
>DATLKS010000378.1:0-1563 GCA_035538255.1 Terriglobales bacterium | reverse complement strand
CTCGGGACCTTTCTGGTCTACGGCGCCGCGACCCACCACGACCTTGCCAAAGCCGGCCTTGTCCACGAGGGCGGCGTCGAACGGCGGAGACGACCATTCGGAAGGATCGACCTGCTTGACGTCATACATGAAATAGAGGCCGATAGTTTTCGGTGCGCCAGCGTCGAATGTGGCGAAGACTCCGGGCTGTCCGTCGGTGGAAATTTGCGTGACCTGCTCGAAACCAGCGTCGCGCAGCATGTCCATCATCAAGCGGCATCCCTCCTGCATGCCGCGATTCTCTGCAGCGATCGAAGGCTGCCGAATCCAGTTCTGCAGGCGTTGGACATTTTCATCGTGTTGCTTTTCGATTTGGGAATAGATGGGCTGAAGGTCGGGTTCCTGACCGTCTGAAAATGGTGGAAGGGCAGTGCCGGCCGCGGCCATTGCGGCCGTAGCAACAAATTCGCGTCGATTCATGACGCCGGAGAATAAAGGAAGAAATCTCTGATGTCTAGCTCGGGGCGTGGTATTTGGCCTGCGGGCCAGCTCGAATCCACCGGAAGTCGTATTTGCGTGAGTTGCCGCTGAGGTGGAGCAATTGGCGGAAGGTTCGGAGCGGCACTCGATCCTGTCCGCGTCGCTCGGACCTGACTCAGTCCTCAATAGTGAGCGCTGTTTGCTAGTGGAATGGTCTAGTCGTCGGCAGATCGATCTGCCGACGTCTCGATATCCCAGTCAATCTTCGGTGGTTCTGCTGCAAGAACGGGCCTTGGGGAAAGCGCCTTGATGTCACGTTCGACACGCCGCAGATCGCGCTTTATTGCTGCAAGAATCTTCCTGGACTCCGCACTGTCGATGGGAGACGTACTTTGCGCTGTTCGCTTCGATGGCATTGCAACAGCATACCGCGTTCCAGATGGAAAATCCTGCTCTCGAGTCAAGCCTGTAATTCGCTCATTGTGGCAAAATGGCTGGCATTCACCGGCAAGGACCTGGCTCATGCTTCCCCGCCACAAAAAAGCTCTCTCCGACATCAAGTCCGCGGAAAAACAATTGAGAGATGCTCGAACAAAATACCGGAAAACCAAAGAGGAACTGGCAAAAGCGCGGAAGCGTGTCGTTGAAGCGCAAACTCGTCTTCGTGCTGCTCAGGATTTGTATGAGTCCTAGTGCGTCTGGCGAGTACTAGCCCGCCATCCTTTTCCGGACAGCGCATCTGCCCTCCTTGTGCTTGGCAGGTGTTTTTTTCCAAGACGGAATCGGATCGAGGCGTTTGCCTCAGGTCGTGTTATACTTACGTCACGTTCAATTCGAAACGGACGTTTGAGCAAGTTCTCGCCTGAAACGCAGTTCCTGCCCTGAAGTAACCTCCGCTCCAATTCAACGTGAATTTTCAACACCGAAAGAAGTGTTTCTATATATGGAACAAGGAACAGTGAAGTGGTTTAACGACGCCAAGGGATTTGGTTTCATCCAGCGCGAGAGCGGCGAGGACGTTTTTGTCCATCATTCCGCCATTCAATCCAATGGCTTCCGCAGTCTTGCAGAAGGCCAGCGTGTGGAATTCAAAGTGGTCAAAGG
>DATLKS010000377.1:0-1846 GCA_035538255.1 Terriglobales bacterium | reverse complement strand
TAGCTCGAACAGCCGCGTCTGGGGCGGATTCCTTATCTCGATCGGCATACTGCTAACGCTGCACGAGTTCGGCTTTATCCATTACGGACTCGGTCAACTCTGGCCCCTCTTCCTGATCGCAAGTGGAGTGTTGTTGGCTTGGCACGCTAATGAGATACGCGAAGGCCGCCGCGGCTTTCCCCTGTCGCCGTCTGGCAGCGGCGATTCCTTAAACTCGGTGTGCATCTTTGGGGGAATCGAGCGCAAGATCGAAGGCAAATACTTTCAAGGTGGCGACGTGGTCGCGATCTTCGGCGGATTCAAAATTGATCTCTCGCGTGCGGAGATGGACGCTGATGAAGCCGTCATCAATGCCACGGCCGTATTCGGCGGCGGCGAACTGATTGTTCCCGAGGCTTGGCGAGTTATGGTAGAGGGAGTGGGCATCTTCGGCGGATATGTGGACAAGACACGGCACCGGCCCGCTTCCGATGGAGTAGTAAAGACGCTCCATGTAAGAGGCGCGGCTGTGTTCGGTGGGATTGAGGTAAAGAGCTGGTAGGCACATGCATCCGATCCTCGGACATCCGCGTCGCCTTGCTCTGTACCTGTTTGCCTGGCTGACTCTCAGCGAACTACTGTTCTATGTGGTGATCTACCACAGTGCAGTTGGGAAGCTCCAGGCTGCTGTCTTCTTCTTTCCTCTCTGTTTGTTCTACGCATTTGTCTGCCTCTCGGCCTGGTATTCCTGCCGCGGTATTTCTCTCGAAGAGGCAAGCTTTTGGAGACTGCTCGTACCGCACTTGGTAGCAGCCATCATCGTCAGCTTCTTTTGGGTGCTGGTCGGTTGGGCGCTGGCGCGAGGTCTCTCAAACTTTTCACGGTTTCGCAGTTTTGATCGAAAAATCGCCGGCGAGATGCCGCTGCTGTTCGCGATTGGCGTACTTCTTTACCTCCTAGCAGTCGCGTTGTTTTACGTGCTGTTGGCGCAGGAAGCTTCCCGCGAAGCCGAACAGCGCGAGTCACAGGCGAGGGTTCTCGCGCGCGATGCAGAATTGCGCGCGCTAAAAGCGCAGGTGAATCCCCATTTTTTGTTTAACAGTCTGCACTCCATCAGCGCTCTGACTAATAGTGATCCGAAACGCGCACGAGAGATGTGTATCGCCCTGGCGGATTTTCTTCGCGCTACTCTGGGACTGGGCGAAAAGGAGTTGATTCCGCTTCGGGAAGAACTATCGCTGATTCATTCTTTCCTTGCAGTCGAGAAGATTCGCTTTGGGGCCCGGTTGAGAATGGAAGAGCAAGTCGATGAACAAGTGCTCGATTGCATGGTCCCGCCGTTAATTCTGCAGCCGCTGGTTGAGAACGCCGTTGCGCATGGTATCGCCAATCTCACGGAAGGTGGATGGATTCGCCTTCAGGCCGTTTATGGCACTGAGGCAAACGTCAGCATCGACGTAGAAAACACCTTCGATCCTGAAGCGCCAGCGCGCCGGAAGAGCGGAGTTGGCCTCGTCAACGTTCGTCAGCGTCTGGATACGCGTTACGGAAGAAACGCCAGTTTCTCCGTTCAGAAGAACGGTGAAGTGTTCCATGTAGGCTTGGTGCTGCCGGCAGAGCGGCAGGCGATGAGCGCATGATGCCCCACACAGACAAGATTCGCGCTGTCATCGTGGACGACGAGGATCTGGCACGTCAGGTCGTGCGTGAACTTCTGGCCGAACACGCAGAGATCGAAATCGTCGCGGAGTGTGCCAACGGATTCGAAGCTGTGAAAGCGGTTACTGAACTGAAACCAGGTCTGTTGTTCCTCGACATTCAAATGCCTAAGCTCGATGGATTCGAAGTGCTGGAACTCATCGGAACT
>DATLKS010000376.1:0-5727 GCA_035538255.1 Terriglobales bacterium | reverse complement strand
GTTGCGCATTTTTGCGACGTGTTCGATCGCACGCCCATCGTACGATCGGTCCAGTGACCAGTTCGCGGTACCCAAAAATCCTGATCGGCTTGTTATTTTGTGGGAATCCAACAAGGCCAAAGGTATCGCTCGAACCCCGGTGGCGCCTGCCACCTTCCTTGAGTGGCGCAACACTAATCACAGCTTCGAGGATCTGCAATTAGTCGCGCCGGGCTCTCCCGTCACTGTAACCGGAGGTTTGCCGGAGCGCGTCAATATTCAATACGCAACTCCAGGTTTATTTCCTCTCTTAGGAGTTCAGGCAGTAATTGGACATACATTTTCGGAATCGGAGCTTCGTGAAAACAATCCCGTGCTGGTGAGTTTTGGCTATTGGCAGCGGCATTTCGGCGGGAACACCGCTTCGATAGGCGGGAAGATTGTCGTGAACGGCGCTGTGCATATTCTTGCCGGTGTGCTGCCACCAGATTTTCATCTCTTCGATGAAAAGGCCGATATCTGGCTGCCGATTAAAATTCCCGATTCAGGTTCCCATGACTATTCGTTCCGCTCCTGGTTGATCGCGGTTGGACGTCTTCACTCCGGCGTGACTCTCCAGACGGCCCAATCTGAAATGGATCTGATCGCGGCGCAGGTAGCGCAGCAGCATCCCGACAGCAACAAGGATTGGGGAGTTCGCGTCGAGTCGATCCAGCAGGCCCAATTCGGATATTGGAAGCCGATTCTCAGCATGCTCTTTGGCACCGTCTTACTTGTGCTGCTCATCGGATGCGCAAATATCGCCAACCTATTGCTAGGCAGATTGCCTGCGCGAACCGGCGAGCTTGCGATACGCGCCAGCCTGGGTGCAAGCCGGGTCCGTCTGACCCTTCAGCTTCTCCATGAGGGTGTGCTGCTCGGGAGTGTGGGCGGAATACTCGGGCTGCTGCTTACGGTATGGGGAGCGCGGCTCTTCATCACGCTCGCTCCTCCGGATTTCCCGCTATTACATGGGATCGCAATCAATAGGTTCGTTCTTGGTTTTTGTCTGGCAATATCGCTATTGAGTGGCGTTGTCTTCTCGCTCGCACCGGCGGTATTGGGCTCCAGGATGCAAGCGGCAGGACGCTCAGCAGCATCAACGCGAAGCACGGGGGCACGCGCGCAGCGCAGAATGAGCAGTGTCTTCGTGGGCGCACAAATTGCGATTTCGCTCGTCCTGCTATCTGGGGCGGCGCTCATGATCGTCAGCATGTTCAATCTTTTCCGTGTGGATCCGGGATTCCGTTCGGAAAGAGTGCTGACCATGCAGATATTCCTCACTGGTCCTAAGTACATCGAGAATGTGCATCAGGGCGTCCACATTAAGGAGCCTGTCGCAGTCTTCTATCGCCAACTCGTCCGACAAATCGAAGCCGCTCCGGGAACTCAATCGGTGGGACTTGTAAGTTGGCTACCTGAGGGCGGCTACAACACAGGACGACGCGAGAGAGGATTCCGCATTGTCGGCACCGACCTGGACCGCACGTCAGAGACTGAGACAGCTTTGTTCAACATCGTAAGCCCAGGATATTTCCGAACGATGCAAATTCCGCTCTTGGCAGGGCGCTATATCGATGAGAGCGACAACGAGAGCACTCACTGGGTGGCGGTAGTCAATTCCACTTTTGTCCGCAGCCACTGGCTCGGAGAGAACCCCATCGGAAAGCAGGTCCTGTCTGACGGTGGTGTGGATGAGAAGCCTCGAGAAATCGTCGGTGTGGTGGGCGACATTCGCCAAAACACCCTGGATCAGTTGCCGTTGCCGGAGATCTTCACTTCGCTGTTCCAGCAACCGACGGTAAATTTCGCACACGGATACCAGAATCGCGTACACATGAACCTCGTTTTGAAAACACAGGCGGATGCGGAATCGGCGGTAACCGCCGTGAGGAAAATCGCGGCTTCCCTTGATGGTAATCAGCCCGTTTACGCAGTGCGCACAATGTCTGAGGTAGTGTCGGCCTCACTTGCTTATAGAACCCTCTACACGCGCTGGCTGGAGCTTTTTGCTGCCATCGCCCTATTTCTCGCTGGAATCGGCGTTTACAGCGTTACCTCACAATCGGTAAGCGAGCGAACCAAAGAGATCGGGATTCGCATTGCAACGGGCTCGTCGCGGCGCGCCATATTGGGACTTTTCTTTCGTCAAGCTGCATTACCAGTAGTTTGCGGCGCCTTGTGCGGAATATTCGGAGCTCAGTTCGCCAGTCGGCTGCTTAGATCATTACTCTTTGGCGTGACGCCAAATGACACTTTGCTCACCATAGCCATTCTGCTACTGTTCACAACGATTGCTGCTGCCGCCGTCTTCATTCCGGCTACTCACGCATTGCGAATGGACCTCAACGCTGTATTGCGATATGAGTAACGAGAACTACTTGCCTGAGGACTGCAGCTTTAGAATTCCCTAGCTTGCGCGGATGAACGGCATTCATCACTGCCTTTCAACGGCGATGGCGAATACTGGCTTCAGGTCGAGCGAACTTGAAGCTATTCATAACGCAGGGACTCGACTGGATCGATCCGGGTGGCGCGGCGTCCAGGTACATAACTAGCCAGCATGGCGACGGCGGCAAGCGCGACCGCGATCACCGTGAAGACCAGAGGATCATCCGGTTTCACTCCGAACAACAAACTTCGCATGACTCGCGTTAATGCTAACGCCCCAGTGAGACCGACCATTAATCCTAATGCGGAAAGCCGAAAAGCGTATCCGAGCACCAGCCGCAGCACATTGCGTGGCGCCGCTCCGAGCGCCAGTCGAATGCCAATTTCGCGCGTGTGCTCCGCAACGAAGTAAGACATCACTCCATAAACGCCGACGATTGCGAGTACCACCGCGATGGCGGCGAACAAGCCGAGCAGCCACACCTCTAACCGCGGTTGCGCGACGACCGCTGCGAGTTGGGCCTGCATCGGCGTTAAGCTGGCGACCGGTACGTTGTGATCAAGTTGGAAGACTTCGTGTCGGATCGCGGGCGTGAGAGTTCCCGGGTCCGCATCGGAGCGTACCGCCAAATGCATGCCGATTGTGCCCTCCGCTGCTTGCGATAAGAGACCGTAGACGAGCGGCAGCGGTTCTCGATCGATGGCACCGTAATGGGCATCGTCGGCAACGCCGATGACGGTAAATCTCTCCGGCTTGGCGTAACCAGGAGGAGGCGTCGCGCCCGGCACCAGTGACCAGGGCGGATTAATCGACAGCTCTTTGCCGATCGGATTCTGGCCATTCCAGAAGGCGCGCACGAGTTCGCGATTCACGATTACAACGCGCTGCGACGTGGCGGTGTCGTCATCTGTGAACGCGCGACCCTCGAGAATCCTGATGCCCATCGCGGCAAAGTAATCACCAACTACCACGCGGTATTGCATGGTCGGCAGCTCGTGCAAAGTGGCAGGGAGTGGACGATCCCAAAGAGTTAGAAATTTTCCCCACCTTTCACCTTGCAGCGGCAGATTCGAAATCCCGCCTACAGCCTTGACGCCCGGCAACGCGCGCACCGCGGGCACGAGTGCGTCATAAAAATTGATCGCGCGCCGGTAGGCCTCATTTTGGCCCAGGTTCTCCTTTCGAGCGTCCGTATATTCTTTTGCGGGCAGATTGATATATACGGTGGCCACGCCTCTTGGATCGAAGCCAAGGTCCGCGTTCAGCAGATGGTGCATGCTCCTGAACAACAGGCCGGCCCCGATGAGCAACATCAGCGACAGCGCGATTTCGCTGGCAACGAGCGCGGAACGGACTCGGCGTCCGCCTCCATCGCCGCTGGTACGATTGCCTTCTTTCAGTGTCTCATTCAGGTTGCGGCGGAAAGTGTGCCAAGCCGGTGTGAGTCCGAAGGCGATGCCGGTAAGTAGTGACACGCCCGCAGTGAACAGCAGTACAGTGGGATCAAGATGGATTTCCTGGACGCGCGGCAGCACGCGCTGACTCAGCGAGTGCACCGCTCCCAGTCCCCAGTAAGCCAGCAGCACGCCGACCGCTCCTCCGACAAATCCCAGCAGCGCGCTTTCGGTGAGCAGCTGCCGTATGAGGCGTGTGCGGCGTGCGCCCAGCGCGGAGCGCACGGCAAACTCGCGTGCGCGGCTGGCAGCGCGAGAGAGCAGAAGATTTGCAAGATTGGCGCAGGTGATCAGCAATACAAACCCGACCGCGCCCATCAGGACATAAAGAGCGCGCCGAACGTCCTGCACCAACACCTCACGGAGACCCGTAACGGCGAAAGTCTTGCCGCGTTCTTCCGGAAATTGACGTTCGATGTTGCGTGCGATCGAATCGAGCTCGCCCAGCGCTTGCTCGGGCAACACACCCGACCGAAGGCGCCCCACCATAGTGAGAAAGTGATTGCTGCGCGTGTTCATGGTGTCACTCGGCGCAAACGCCAGTGGCGAGTAAAGCTGCACCGTCATGGCGAGAAACGAAAACTCGCGCGGCAATACACCCACAACTTCATAGGGCTCGGCATTCAGGACGATGTTGCGGCCAATCACGCCGGGATCGCTGCCGAAGCGCGTTTGCCAGAGCTGGTAGCTGAGCAGAACCACGTGGTGCGATCCCCATTGCTCATCCCGTGGGGTTAACCCTCGTCCCAGCGCCGGTTGTACTCCGAGTACGTCGAAGAATTCCGCCGACACAAGCATACGCGTGACCCGCTCGGCGCGTTCATCTCCGGTGATGTTCGTCGCCGCCTGATAAAAGGCGGCCAATCGATCAAAGCTCTGATTCTGCGCGCGTACGAGATAGAAGTCCGGCGCCGCCGTTCCGTAGTTGTGGCCGGATGCTCGCTCGTGCCTCAGAATGAGCACCAACGCACCGGCATTGCGAAATGGAAGTGGCCGCAACAACACGCTATTGACCACGCTGAACATGAGCGTGTTAACCCCGATACCGAGCGCCAGCGCCAGGATCGCTACAGCGCTGAAGCCAGGGCTCTTGCGTAGTATCCGCGCTCCATAGCCCAGATCCTGCCAGAGGTCCTCGATCCAACGCACGCGTTGCGTGTCGCGGCATTTCTCCCTACATTGTTCAACGCCTCCGATGCTGATGAGGGCGGCACGGCGAGCGTCTTCGGGAGTCATGCCTTGGGCAAGATTTTCGTCGACGAGCTGCTCAATGTGGTACTGAAGTTCCTCATCCAATTCCTCGTCGACCTGCTGTCGTCGGAATAAGGAGCGCAGCCACAGAGGAATGACATAAATCCAGTGCTCGGGCCACATATCATGCCTCCTTAATTCGCACTATGCGGGAGATCGCGGAAGAGAGCCGCTCCCAGTTGCTGGTCTCGTTCTCCAGTTGCCGCCTGCCGAGCCGAGTCAGTGAATAGAACTTCGCGCGTCGATTGTTTTCGCTCGGCTTCCATTCCGCTTTGATCCAGCCCTCTTGTTCCAATTTGTGCAACGCGGGATAGAGCGATCCGTCGCTGACTTGCAGTGTGTTCTTCGAAACCTGCTGCAGCCGCTTGCTGATGGCCCATCCATTGAGCGGTTCCAGCGCCAGAATCTTCAGGATCAGCAAATCGAGTGTTCCCTGAACCAGATCGGAAGGCTTGCTCAATCCCGTACCTCTCGGTAACCGATAGGCAGGATATCGCTCTTCCCCTCGGTAAGCAAGAGGAAAGGGTCAGCCCATCTTTCTTCAAGTTCATGGCAGCGTCGGCCGTATCGCGGCAATAAAATCGCTCCGGCAGAACACCTGAGAGGGGCTAT
>DATLKS010000375.1:0-6007 GCA_035538255.1 Terriglobales bacterium | reverse complement strand
TCTTGGGTAAAGGAATAAGCGTCGGAACCAATTTTCTTGATCGCAAGTCGGACCTTTACTGGCTTCCCATTTGCGGATCCGGCTCTCGTCCATGTCCAGTTGTCGTTTTGTGCAGTGCCCTTCCAAACCTCCGTCCTTCCTGAGCTCTCAAACGTGGTGTGAGTAAAAACATTTTCCTTTTCGTCATACCCGATGATGGTCACTCCCTCAAGCTTTCCGTCTGAATATGAATGAGCGAGTAGAAAGAACCCACCAGGCATCCATTCGAGGTCCTCCCGCGATTCGAACTTCTGATCGCCTGGACCAAAGGAGCTGGGCTTCGTTATTCCCTCAAGCCTCCACTTGCCAGCAAAGAAATCCTGCTTCTTCAACTCAGGACTCGGAAGCCTGGGTGATTGCGGCGAGGCCGGCACAATTGCGAATACCAAGCTAAACAAGACGATCAAGAAACAGGCAGAAGAGCGCTTCATCACAAACCTCCTCACTTCCTTCGTTCGATAACGATTATCGTTGATCTCGATTAAGTCTACATATATAGACTTTAATCGGTCAAGGAAATTTCATCGCCCTGCAGCAAGGGCCTCAATCCACCGAGCGCAATTCCGAAATAGCTGCCAAGCTGAATTTATTTGGAGAATTTATTGGAGACTGGAATTCGATCTGGCCTCGGCAACCTGACGGCAAGCACGTCAAAAAACGTACCGAGTTGCTAAGCGCCGGAGTTCGACAGTTAAGCCCGATCCAGTGGCGCATTGGGAGTTGCCTGTAACTGACATGACTTCCGCACGACATTAACGAAGGTAGTTTGCAGGGAATTGTGTTCAGTCCGCCTCCCTTCGATGGTCCTCTTGTCACAACCAGCTTGATGCCCGCGCCCCCCAAACTCCGGTTGCATCTGTCCAAAGGCGAGGCATAACCGCCGGACAGTTTCCTGTTGTGGAACGAGCTGCGGAACTCGTAAGTAGCCTGGTTTCCGGAACGATCAAAGTACCAGATCGATGGCGGATGGGTGGAAAAATATTTTACGAGAATAGTAGCCGGTCACGATCTTCGGGCAACTGAAGTGCTAATTCGGCTTGTTCAATCAGTCATTCGGTTCGCAAAGCCCGCATTGGATCGATGTGCGATGCCCTCCACGCCGGGACGAGACAGGACAGCGCCGCCACTACCATCAGGGTTGCAGCCACAGCCGCAAAGATTCCAGGATCGAGCGGGCGGGTCTGATACAGCAGCGACTGGATCAGTCGAACCGCCGCGGTGCTGACGATCAGGCCAAGCATGAGTCCATAGAGAGCAGGGCGCAGACCATCGCCGAGCATCAACTTTATAACCTGCTCGCGTCGTGCGCCCAAGGCCATGCGGATTCCGATCTCGCTCGTCCGTTGCGTCGTCAGGTACGAGAGGACTCCGTACAACCCTACGCACGCCAGCGTCAGTGACAGCAAGGCAAAGAGCAGGACCAAACTGGCACTCAAGCTTTGATTGCCTAGCGATTCTTGAATGATCTGCTGCATGGTTAGCACATTCGAAACCGCCAGCTCCGGATCGAGTTCCGCAATCTTCTTCTGGATCGGAACAGAAAATGAGAGCGGATCGGCGGCGGTCCGTACTGCCAGAGCGAAGCCCATATCGTTCTCCCCACTGAGCACAGGGAAGTACATTGTCGGTAGGACCGGTTGGTCCACCCGCCACTTCGTATCGGCGACGACAGCAACGATTTCGTAATCAGAGTTGTTGCGCGCGGACACGTGGAGATGCTTGCCAATAGGGTCTTCGCCGCGGAAATACTGCTGCGCGAGTTCGCGGCTGATGATGATAGTCTTTGGCCTACCGATACGGTCGTCATTGCTAAAGAAGCGTCCGCTCAGCAGGGGTATCTGCAATGTGGTGAAGTATCCCGGATCGGCACTCCGAAAGAGTGCATCAGGCATTGCTGCACCCGCGGCAAGCGGCGGATGCTCTGGAATGGTGAAGACATTGTCACCTCCATATCCCCCTCCGGGTACGGTTGACCCGAGGGCTGCGGCGACAACACCCGGAAGCGCACGCACCCGCTCTAACAGCGTCTCGTTAAATGCGTTCACTTTCGCAGGGCTATCGTAGGTCTTCGTAGGAAGGCTGTAGCCCATCGTCAGAACATCGTTAGTCGCGCAGCCTACATCTGTGGTCCGGAGGACCCAGAAGCTCTTGAGCAGAAGACCGGCGCCAATCAGCAGGACGACCGTCGCGGCGATCTCTACAGTAAGCAGCGTCTTGCGTAATGCGGTGCGCGATTGATGTCCCGCTGCACTTCGCGAGGAAGCCTGAAGAGCAGCAAGCGCGTTCTTGCCTGTCGATGAGATCGCTGGCAGAAGACCAGCCAGCAGGGCTGCTACTAAGATGAGCGCGCACGCAAACCCGAGCACTACTCCGTCAGCATGAACGCTTTGCGAAGTGGGGAGATCTTTCCACGTGCTGACCAGCCATTTGGTTCCCGCCAGCGATAGCAGTGCTCCGATCGCGCCGCCGGCAAGCGACACTAACACGCTCTCGATGAGCTGTGCGCGAATCAACCTCATCCGCCGCGCTCCCAACGCGCTGCAGATTGCGATCTCCTTCTGCCGCGCCGCAGATCGTGCCACCATCAGATTAGCTACATTCAGACAACCGATTAGCAGCAAACATCCCACAGCACAGAGCAGTATGATCAGCGGCCTCTTTACATCGCGTGCGAGGTCCTGCGGCAGTGTACGCGATGCTACGTCTTCGGCCACCGGCGCATTCCCATTTTGCAAATGTAACTGGTATTGCACGGCCTCGACCTGGCTAAGAGCATTTGCAAGACTGACATCATGTCGCAAGCGCGCTACCACACGGCCAAAGTGAAAGTCGTGATGCTGCAGAATCGCGGCTGGCAATGCTGACGCAAATGGAACCCATACCTGGACCTTGGCATCGGGATAGGTGAACCACTTTGGGAGTACACCTACGACCGTGAATGGTTTGCCATCGAGATGGATTTGCCTGCCGACGATCGAGGAATCGCCGCTGAAGCGCCGCTCGAAGAGATTCCATGTAAGCATCACGGCAGTCCCATCCGGACGATCTTCGCTCTCGATAAATGTCCGTCCGATTCCCGCCTGAATTCCTAGCAGCGGAAACAGGTTCCAGGTGCCGCCACGTGCGCCCACTATTTCCGGCAGCTCTCCACGTTCGCCGGTCAACGTGAACTGCCAGTAGCGCCACGCCGCCATGTCTTCAAAGCCGTGAGTCTCTGCTCGCCATTCGTAGTAGTCGGCGGGAGCGACGGCGTTGTAGTTGAACCCCTGCGCGTTCATCTTAGGATCGCGGAAATGCTCGTAGATCATCACCAGCCGGTCCGGATCACGAAACGGAAGTGGCTTCAACAGGACAGAACGCACCACGGTGAAAAGCGTAGTGGTAGCGCCGATGCACAACGCCATGACCAGCACAGCGATGATTGAAAACCCTCGAGATCGAACGAGTGTGCGAACGCTGATCCTGAGATCACGGAGAAGAGTCTCAAGCCGGTCCCAACTCCAGACCTCGCGAGTTTGCTCGCTGATCGCGCTGGGATTGCCGAAGGCTCGCAGCGCGGCATAATGGGCCTCTTCCGCCGGGACCCCGCGTTGCCGCTGCTCTTCTTCTTCCAACTCAAGGTCCGATTGCAGTTCCCGTTCCAAGTCGGCATCGCGTCTCCCGATCTGCCACCATTTCATGTCAGCTCTCCTCAGCGGCGGGCCACATCACCCGCGCCACAGCTTCCGCCATCTGCTTCCATTGCGATTCTTCGACGACAAGCTGTTTTCTTCCCTTATCCGTAAGCCGGTAGTACTTGAATTCCCGATTCCGATCTGGGGCCATCTCCCATTTCGAGGTAACCCATCCTCTTCGCTCTAGTCTGTGCAGCGCCGGGTAAAGCGAGCCGTGCTGCATCTGGAGAAAGTCATTCGTGCTCCGCTGAATGTGTTTGCCGATCTGGTGCCCATGAGCAGGACCATAAAGAAGAGTTCGCAAGATCAGCATGTCAAGCGTGCCTTGAAGTAGATTCGCGCGTTGTGGCGCCTGCTTTGCCATGGAAGACGTTCGACCCTCGATAATCACCCTGATGGTAGGCATTCGACCATTGGAAGTCAAGATCACAAAATCTGTGCTGCAGTTCAAAAGTAAGCCTCTGGATTTGGATATTCATTTAGGTTTCCCAATGGTATGATCAACTTCATGTTGGAAACCCAATAGACCACGATGAAAGAAAAGGCAGAAGTCCAGCAAGGCACACTATCGCTGATGGTGCTGAAGACTCTAGATGTACTCGGTCCTCTGCACGGGTACGGAATCGCAAAACGTATCGAGCAGATCAGCGGCGATTTGCTTAGCGTCAATCAGGGCACGCTCTACCCCGTCTTGCTGAAGCTGGAGCAGGAAGGTTCTATCGCTTCGGAGTGGGGCACATCTGAGAACAATCGCCGCGCTCGCTTCTATCGATTGACGCGCAGCGGTCGCAAGCAATTGCGTGCAGAAACTGAGGGTTGGGAACAGACGGCGACGATCATCGCCCGCTTTTTTGCCGCGAAAAGGGAAGATTTGGTATGAGACTGCTCAATCGGCTCCTTGTACGTATTCGGAATTTCGCAACTGGACATCGCAATGACGAGCGTTTGCGCGAGGAACTGCATCAACATATCGCTCTACAGATGGAGGAGAACCTCCGCTCAGGTATGCCGCCCGAGCAAGCCCGCCGCCAGGCGCTGCTGAAGCTCGGACACGTGGAGGCGATTCGAGAGCTATACCGCGCAGAAGAAGGATTGCCTGCAATCGAATGTCTCCTGCAAGATTCCCGCTTTGCCCTGCGGCAAATGCGAAAGTCCCCTGGATTCATGGCGGTTGCTGTATTAACGCTTATGCTGGGAATCGGAGCAACAACTGCGATCTTTACTTTCGTGTATTCGATGATGTTCAGGAGTCTCCCTTATCCAGAGGCTGATCGCATCATCCGCATCTACGATTCGCGGGTGAAAGGAGAATCGACCGGCGGACTGGTTGGCACCCTCCGTTTTTTCGACGTGAAAGAGCGCAGTCGCGCACTGGAAAGCTCCGGCTTCTACTACTTCGATCGAACGACAATGACGGCAGATTCGAAACTGCCTGAGTCTGTGAATGGTACCGGAGTGAATCCTGGCTTCTGGAGGGTCTTTGGCGCTCAGCCATTATTGGGACGAATCTTTACTGAAGGGGAAGACAAATGGAATTCCCCTCAGGTCGTGATTCTAAGCTATTCGGCGTGGCAGAAGCTGTTCGCCGGAGATCCGGGGGTCATCGGGAAGCAGGTCACACTCGACCAGTCAGCCGCGACGGTGATCGGCGTAATGCCGCAGTCATTTGAGGTGCCAGCCAAAATCGATCTGTGGCACCTATCACATATCGATCCCGCAAAATGGGGAAGCTATCGGGGCGAAGGGACACGTTACCTGAACGTGGTCGCGCGCTTGCGCGCAGGCGTCACGCTGCCTCAGGCACGCAGCGATTTGGCGGGAATTGCAAAGCAGCTTCAGCGGCAATACCCAGAAAGCGATGGGAGTTGGGGCTTCACCTGTGAGTCTCTGCGTGATTCCTACTTTGGCACACTGCGTCCTGCGATGCTGGCGCTGATTGCCGCAGCGTTTCTGCTGCTGTTGATCGCATGCATCAATATCGCGAATCTGTTGTTATCAAGAGCGAGCGTGCGGGAGAGCGAAGTAGCGCTGCGGCGGGCACTCGGAGCATCACCTGCGCGCATTACAATGCAGTTGCTCACCGAAAATGTTTTGCTGGCTCTTTTCGGTGGCGGCGCTGGTGTTTTGGCGGCCTTGGCGCTGGTTCACGGAGTGGCAACGCAGATGCCCGGAAGGCTCGGTGTTCCAGGAACAGTTGAGATGAACTGGCCCGTTTTGGCATTTGCATTAGCGATCTCGCTCGCTACAGGGATTGCGTTTGGACTCGCTCCGGCACTGCAGCGACGCACCATCCC
>DATLKS010000374.1:0-2871 GCA_035538255.1 Terriglobales bacterium | reverse complement strand
GGTCACGATCCCTGGCCCGAACTTGACCACGAGAAAACCGAGAACAAGAAAGCGGATCACGCGTCCGGTGAAAATCGAAAGCAAAAACAGGTAAGTGCGCATCTCGAAGACGCCGGCGGAGAGCAGGAAGAGCTTGAACGGTGTCGGCGGTGGGAGCATCGCCGGTATCATCATGGCGAAGAACTCCTGATTCTCGAAGCGATCGCGCATACGCTCAAACCGCCTGCGATCAATGCGTTTGAGGAGCAGCAGCTCGCCCCCTGCGCGACCGATGCCATAGGGCACAAGGCTGCCGATGGCCGAGCCTGCGGCAGCCACGAAAACATACAGCCAGATTTTCAGCGGATGGGTATACACGTAGCTGGCGAGAACCGGATCGATCGGGATCCCAATCGCCGCAGAGTCGAGAACCGCAGCGGCAAGGATTCCCCACGATCCCAGCGGCTGTAGAACCGACCACACAAAATGCGAGTAGCGGGAAAGAATGTGCTTGATTGCTTTCAAAGGGGACGGAAAGCTTCCATTCTATCTTCGTGAAAATCAGTGAGCCGCGGAATGCTCGGTTTTGCCGGCAAGCAGATCAAGCGCATGCGGAATCAGATGCAGCACCGCTTGCAGCGATTGCTCTGCGCCGGCAGGGTTTCCCGGAAGATTCAGGACAAGGGCCTTCCCAATCGTGCCGCAAACGCCTCGTGAGAGCACGGCAAACGGAGTGTGCTTCAGTCCTTCAGCGCGCAGAAACTCGGCAACTCCATCGAGCAGGCGATCGCAGACCGCCCGCGTGGCCTCGGGCGTTACATCGCGTGCAGAGATCCCAGTCCCGCCGGTTGAGACCACCAGACGCGCAGTCGCTGCTAGCTCCCGCAGTGTGGAAGAAATCCGGCCGGCTTCATCTGGAACGATCTTCGTTGTAAGGATTTCGAAGCCGGCGGCGGTGAGCGCTCGTTCCAATTTGGGACCAGAAAAGTCTTTCCGGAGTCCTTGATGGCAGGAATCACTGACAACGAGAACGGCGGCCGAAGGTCTCACGCGTCGAGCACGTTCTCCTCGGCGTCGCGGTTGGATTCGTCGAGCAGGCGCAGGCCTTCCATCAGCAGCGACTGTGTCGAACGCGTGGTGCTGTGCTCCTTGCTGGTGCCGCTGAAATCAATTTCGAATTGTCCTTCGGTCCAGGTAAGCACCTTGAATACGGCCGCGTCGCCGCGCACTTTCCCATACAGGGCATGATTGATTTGGCCGTCGACAAAGTATATGTCGCAACGGTCGCTCTTGTTGATCAGCGACAGACGGCAGTTCTTATGACCTAGTTCGAGCGACTGGAAGAGATCCATGGTGTTCATCTGCTGGAGATTGCCGCGGACCACAGATTCGCCTGGAGCCGCGCGAGCCAACTTCTCCAGCGAGATTTTATCCACTACCCGCTTGATGCGGGCGGAAATCTCTTTGACAAAAAATGGTTTTTCGAGGAGATCTTCGAGCTGGTCCTGCATCGAGCGCAGTTGCTCGTTGATCTCACCGCGTGTGCCGATGAGGATTGCCGGGAGCCTCGCAGTTTGTGAGCGTCCGCGAACTTTCTCGATCAACTGCTTGCCATTGAGGCCGGGCATGTTGAAGTCGGAGATGATCAGATCAGGGGCCTCTTCGACGACTCGCAGCAGCGCCTCAGCCGAATTCGAGAATGCCTCTACGGCGGCATGGGGAGACACCGCCTGCTTCAGCAAACCAACGATCATCGGATTATCGTCCACCAGAAGGACGCGGATATTTGAGACCATGCCTGCTTATCGATTCTTGCCGCTTCTAACCGAATTTCGTTCCGCCGTTCGGGAATAGTTCCCACTTTTGCCACCCGATTTTCGCTCAAGCTGAACCTGCTCGATGGTAATGCCTTTGTCCAATGCCTTGCACATATCGTAGACGGTGAGGGCGGCGACGCTGGCCGCGACCAGCGCTTCCATCTCAACGCCGGTGGTCGCGGTTGTAGTTACTCGGGAGGCAATAGCGACGCCATTCTCGCATAGGCCGCAGGTCACATCAACGAAGCTGAGCGGCAATGGATGACACATTGGTATTAACTCCGAAGTGCGCTTCGCTGCGGTGATGCCTGCAATGCGAGCGACCTCCAGCGGATCACCCTTGGGATTGTCGGGCAGGGCCGCCAACACCTCTCTGGACATGCGCACGAACGCAGAGGCTTCAGCCTCACGCTTGGTGGCAGGCTTCTCAGAGACATCGACCATCCGGGCGCGCCCTGTGGAATCGTAATGGGACAGCTTGCGAGGCATCAGCTTTGCAACGACAGGATCGTCATCCATTCTCCGGGCTGAAAGTGTTCACGGTCAGGTGGAATGACCAGCAGACAATCGGCGCGAGCAAAAGCCGCTATGTCGCCCGATCCTTGCCATTTGACCTGCTCAACCTCGGCTTGGTTCCACGCTCCGGAGAGCTTTGCCGGAAGAAATCGAGTGAGGCCGGTTTTTACCCGGACCTCGGTCGCCAGCCGCGCCTTTGCTCCTCGAAGCAGCTCCGGCGCAGCTCCTGACAAACCTCGAACCAGGAGGCTTGCGAACAACTGAAATGTCACCATTGTAGAGATCGGATTCCCAGGCAGTCCGAAGAAGTACGTCCAGCCGGCTGAACGTCGGAGTAGACGAGCGCGCCCGAAAACAAGAGGCTTGCCTGGCTGGATGTGAACTCCGGTGAACAGAAACTCGGCAGAAAAGTCGGAGAGCACATCTTCGACGAGATCGTAGTCACCGGCAGAGACTCCGCCGCTCAAAAGCAGCAGATCGCTGGCAAGTCCTTCTGCGATCAGCTCGCGCAACCGTGCACGCTCATCCGGAGCAATTGGAAGCTGGATCGGCTCTCCAC
>DATLKS010000373.1:0-5288 GCA_035538255.1 Terriglobales bacterium | reverse complement strand
GGAGTCGGCGACTTGCTCAAGAGTGGGTGGAAGCCGCGACGCACGATGCTCTTTTGCAGTTGGGACGGTGAAGAGCAAGGCATGATCGGCTCCACCGAATGGGGCGAGCAGCATGCGCAGGAGTTGGAGCATGCCGCCGCTTATCTCAACATGGACGTCGGCGTCGCTGGACCAAATTTCGGCGCAAGCGCCGTTCCCGCTTTGAAACAATTTGTTCGTGACGTAACCAAGCAGGTACCGAGCCCTCGCGGCGGGACTGTGTATCAGGTATGGAAGGATGCGCGAGAACGCGAGCGCATAAAGAACATCTCTCCCGATTTGGGTGGATCACAAAATCGCCCTCCGGCCGCAAAGGTAGAAAGCGATGTTGAGGTCGGCGATCTCGGCAGCGGCTCTGATTATTCTGTTTTTCTCCAGCGGCTTGGCGTGCCCTCAACTGATATCGGATCGGGTGGGCCGTACGGCGTCTATCACTCGGCGTTCGACAACTTCGCCTGGTTCAAGAAGTTTGCCGATCCCGATTTCAAATATGAGCAGGAAATGGCGCGCGTCTTCGGCGTACAGATGCTGCACATGGCCGACGCCGATTACTATCCCGAAGATTACGAACTGTATGGCCGCGAGATCGTGAGTTATATCCAGCAGGCGCAGGAAAAGGCAAAACAGACTTTTTCGTCGGCTACGCCTTCATTCGCTGATGCGCTCGCTGCAGCACAGCGTTTCCAGAAAGCAGGTGTGCAGATTCGGCAGGTTCAGAATTCGCCAAACGGAGACTTGGCACGCCTCAATCGCACACTGGCCGACGCCGAACGAGGGTTGTTAATTCCGCAGGGCCTGCCGAATCGCCCATGGTTCCGGCACGTGATCTACGCCCCCGGGATGTACACGGGCTACGCCGCCGTTGTGATTCCGGGTGTGAACGAAGCGATCGATGCCAACAACGCCGAGCGAACGCGAGCGCAGCTAGCGGTGTTAGCTGAGGCGCTGAACCGCGCTGCGGGAGTGTTGGAGAGCTACAAGTAGGGCGGAGTAAGTTCAGTTACTGTGAAAGAGCTTGTAACGAAGCCAATAAATCGTTCTGACGCGAGACTGCGGTTTCCTGATCTGCCAACACCTCTCCCGCCAGGAGAAGCGACGGCGCGGGGAGCGGTCCCCAGTGTGGAAGCTCGCGTAATGTGGTTCGAACAACAGACTGGTTCTCCTGCGAGACCGCAGAGACCACCGCACACGGAGTCTCTGGCCTGAAACCTTCGTTCAGCAAATGCTTTACGATCGCCGAATAGTCGGGGCCGGGCATGTAGATCACCTGCGTCGTGCCTTCGGCGCCGCCGGCAGGTGCGCGATGTCCGGTAGTGAAAATCACGCGAGAGGCCTTCCGCCTGTCCGTAAGCGACACCGCCAACGCGGCGGCAGCTGCGAAGGCCGTGCTCACTCCCGGAACAACTTCAATTTCGATGCCGGAACGGCGCAGCGCCTCGATCTCCTCGCCCGCTCGTCCGAACAGCATCGGATCGCCTGACTTGAGCCTCAGCACGGTGCGTCCCGAATCGGCATAAGCGACGAGCATGGCGTTGATCTCTTCCTGCATAACGCGCACAGCGCCGCATCGCTTGCCGACCGAGATGATTATCGCGGTGCGTGGAATCAGCTTGAGAATCTCGCTGCTGATCAGGTCATCGTGCAGAACGACATCGGCTTCGCGTAGCACACGCAAAGCCTTCAGGGTCAGCAGCTCGGGATCGCCTGGACCAGCTCCGACGAGATAAACCTTGCCTGTGACGCGCTCGCTCATGCGCTCACCCTTCGTGGATAAACGAGGTCCCGCAGGAGCTGCAGCCGCTCCGGTCCAGACGCATGCTCGCGCAGAATGCGACGGCGTTCCTCGCCGATGTATTTCACGATCTCTTCGACTTCTTCGGGGAGCAAATCGCTAATCTCGTCTCGAACTCTCTGCGCAAGATGCGGACTCTCGCCTTGCGAGGAGACGGCCACCACTAAAGCTCCGCGCCGTACGACCGCCCCGTAATAGAAGTCGCACAGCGGCGGCACATCGACGACGTTCACAAGGATGCTGCGGCGCTGTGCCTCGTCATAAATCTGCTGGTTGAGACTCTCATCCGAGGTCGCGGCAATCGCCAGATAGACATCATTAAGGTCGCTGGGCACATACTCGCGCTCGCGCAACTTCACACGCGAGCCGAAGAGTTCCTGAAACTGAACTGACGGCGAAGGATCGACCACCACGACTTCAGCGCCGGCATTGAGCAGGCCGCCAATTTTCTGCACGCCGACTGGCCCAGCGCCTACGACGAGGCACCGTCGGCTTTCGAGCTTGAGAAAAATCGGAAACAGATCCATTACTCGACTCCATGCGGTACGCGTTGCGCGGGCAAGTCGCGCTCAACGGGAGCGAACTGCGTGCCGGCGAGGAACTCGCGCAGCTCTAAATCACTGTGTCGCGAGAACCAGGCGCGCAGGTTTTCTTCGCCGTCGCGTGTTGCCAAATAGGTGCGCAGCAATCGCTCCAGAGCCTCAGGAACCTCAGTGGCATGCGCGCGATAACCGACCGGCCTGGCTGTGCGTGCCCACGCGCCGACTGAGCCGCCTGCGCAGAAGTAATAGGCGTCAACCAGCTTGCCGTTCTGCCTGATCTTCTTGCCTTCGAGTCCGATGTCGGCGATCCAGTGCTGACCGCAACTATTGGGGCACCCCGTGACATGCAGCTTCAATTGCTGATCAAATTCGGGAATGCGCGATTCCAGCTCCTCAACCAGCCAGCGCGTGAATGATTTGGTTTCGGTAATTGCGAGCTTGCAAAATTCCGTGCCGGTGCAGGCGATAGCGCCCCGCCAGAATGGTGTCGCTTCTACGTGCAGATCGATCTGCTGCAGCTCACGCGCGAGCTCGCCGGTGCGGCTACGCGGCACGTTGAGGATGATGAAGTTCTGCATCGTGGTCGTGCGAACCTCGCCCGTGCCGAAGCGTTCGGAGAGTTCGGCAACATGCGCGAGCTGGTCGCCGGAGAGACGTCCGCGCAGCACCGATGCGCCTACGTATGCAAGGCCCGGCTGCTTCTGCGGATGAATGCCGACGTGGTCGCGGTAGACGTCAGCCGGAATGCGCTCGTCCTCGGCTGGATCGAGTTTGTAACCGAGTCTCGATTCCAGCTCAGAGAGAAAGCGAGGCCCATCCCAACCTTCGCGGAGAAACAGATGCTTCAGACGCGCGCGCTCGCGATTCTCGCGCAGCGCAGATTGTTCGCGGAACAGCTCGGCAACTGCGCGCACCACAGCCACTGCGCGATCAACAGGAATGAAGCAGTTTAGACGAACGCCGAGGTGCGGATCAGATGAGAGTCCGCCGCCGACGCGCAGCGAGAATCCTACTTCCCTTCCAGATTGCAGGTTGCGTTCCGTTGCCGTGAGCGCGACGTCATTGATTTCCGGATACGAGCACCAGCTCCGGCATCCGGTGGCGGTGATCTTGAACTTGCGCGGCAGGTTATAGAACTCAGAGTTTCCGGAGAGCTCGTGCGCGATGCCCTGCGCGATCGGTGAGGCGTCGCAGATCTCGTCACCAGCTACGCCGGCCAGCGGGCACCCAGTCACATTACGGACCACATCGCCGCAGGCGCCTTTTGGTCCGAGCCCCACGCTTGCAAGTGCGTCCATCGTTTCCACTAGACCCTGAATTGTCAGCCAGTGGAGTTGAATGTTCTGGCGCACGGTTATGTCGGCGAGATTGCGCGCGTGCTTCTGCGCGACGGTGGCAATGGCGCGCAACTGGCTCGAGCGCACGATGCCGTTAGGCAAGCCAATGCGCATCATGAAGTAGTCGGTCGCAAGACCTTCACCGCCTTTGCCGCCGACTGCGCCCACACCGTCGCCTTGGGTATAAATGCCCCACCACTTGAAGTAGACGCCGGCCCACTCGGCAGGAATCGAGCCGCGACCTTCACGGGCAAAGCGGCGAATCTGCTCGACCTGCTCCCAGGGATTAAGTTCGCGCTTGAGCCGCTCGACCTTCTGCGCCTTGGTTTCCTTCACCTGTGCTGCTTCCGGCATGATCTCCTTCAGAAATGCGCTACGCGGCTTGCGCCGAGCACAAGCCCAAGAGTAAGAACGGCAATTACCCCCTCGCCTAGTGCTCCGACGACAAACGGACGCACACCCTGTTTCAGCATCGCGCGTATGTCTGTGCGCAGGCCTACACCTGCGAAGGTCAGCAGGAACGCCCAACGCGAGAGGTTACCGAGAGCGGCAGTTTGCGATTTGTCGAATACGTGCAAACTGGCGAGAGCTGAGATGAAGAGAAATCCAAGTACAAATTTGGGAAACTTACGCCAAAGGAAAGCGGCTTTGTTCTCTTTGAATTCGCTAGCCTTTCCCGCTGCCCAGCGCAAGGCGAAGCCGAGAACCACGAAGCCGATCATCGCATTGCGCGTAGTTTTGGCTAAAACAGCGAACTTCTGAGCTGTCTCCGAATAAATCGCTCCGGTGGCAATTGCTTCAGCAGTATTGTCTACGGCAAGGCCGGACCATAGGCCGAAGGCGTGGTCAGACATTCCCAAACCATGTCCGATGAGAGGAAAGACGAGAAGGGAAATGGCGCCAAGAGCCAGAATCGCGGCTATGGCAAACGACGCATCTTCATCGTCGGCATCGATCGCGCCCTGGGTCGCGATAATCGCGGAGACACCGCATACTGATGATCCCACGGCCAGCAACGCACTGAGATTTCGGTTTAGACCAAAACGCCGTCCGAGCCATGTCATGAAGCCGATAGCCAGCGCCAACTCGATGAGCACGAGAACCAGGCTTACTCCGCCCATCAGGGCGAGATCACCGACCAGGAACCGCGCACCGAGGAGGACGATGCCGGTCTTGAGCCAGAAGTCGTAGGTCGTGATGCCGGCGCGAAAAATGCGCGGGACTCCGACCGTGTTCGCGACGACGAGCCCAATCAGGATCGCCCAGAGCACGTACTCGATGTTCGGCAGGTGCAGATGATGTGTCCTGCCGTATCGCGCGATGCGCTGCTCGATGAATTTTCCGAGAAGTCCAATCGCTGCCAGTAGCGCGATTCCGGGCAGAGGCTCAACGAAGCGCCGGGACCATGGGGCAAGTGCAGGTTGTGGTAGTGCTACGGTCGCCATTGCTGCCTCCTTACCAGGGAATCCGTTTGATCCAGCCGAGCCGCACTACGAGTGACAGGGTCAGCGCGGTCCATACGGCGGCCGAGTCAAGGGAAAGCTGAAGGCGTTTGCGAATCTGCGTCATATCTGCTCC
>DATLKS010000372.1:0-4878 GCA_035538255.1 Terriglobales bacterium | reverse complement strand
TGATCGCCGTGAGAACCAGATGAAACAACGCCAAGAGAAGTGACGTACCTTACTTCTGGGTTGCAGAGGAAACCCTTGGAATGTACACAATCCTTTCGAAGCGGCGCCGGACGACACTACGATTGCCGGATCGTCTCCTCGAGGTTGGGGCCGGATTGCCGAGGACCCAAAGTGGAATGAATGCTGGCGAAAAGCGGAGCATTGCAAGCACGCTATTAGCAGGCCTGCTGTTGACGTTGATGGCGGCGCTGGCAGGGGGAGCTGCGCTACGCGAATCGGTCACGGTTGATGAGGTATCGCATATCGGTGCAGGCGTCAGCTATCTGCAAAAGCTGGATCTGCGGATGAATCCCGAGCACCCGCCCTTGGCGAAAGTGCTGGCAGCACTTCCGCTGGTCTTGCGCGGAGTTCGCGCCGACTACAGTCACCCATCGTGGACGTTCAGCCAAAAGTTCTTCCCCGCGTTCGTCGGGCAATGGGCCTTCGGGGAATGGCTGCTGGAGAAGTGGAACGAACCAAGAGTAACGCTCGCATGGGCGCGCCTGCCCATGCTGCTACTGACCATCGCCCTGGGATGGGCGGTGTACGTTTATGCGCAGCGCCTAGGAGGAACATGGGGCGGCTTGCTCAGTCTCAGCGTGTATGTCACTACGCCCACATTTCTCACCTTTGGCCCGCTTGTGCACACGGACATAGCGGTAACTCTGTTCTCTTTGCTTACTCTGTGGACGTTTGCCGACCTGTGGCAGGAGCCCAGCCAAAGGAATGTTGTGGCTTTTGGACTGGCTCTCGCAGCGGCGTTGTTATCGAAGTTCACGGCGACCATTCTGTTTGTTGCCTTCGTAGCGTCTGCATTGAGTCTGCGCTGGCGCCCTGTGCCTGCACAGCCAGAGAACAAACCCGAGCTGCGCGAATGGCGGCGAGTGCGTCGGCGGGCGACGCTCAAAGGCATCCTATATGCGGCGGCCGCGGTGTACGTCTTTTATTTCATCCTTTCCTTGCATCAGCCTACGAATGGGCTTTACCGAATCGGGAATGGCCCAGCGGCGCTGATCGTTCGCCGGCTTCTAATGCCCCCTTTTCTTTATTTGCGTGGCATCTTCTTTGTAGTGCTCACCGGACGTCGCTCGACGTTCGTCCTTGGTCATTCGTATCCACATGGCGTCTGGTTTTACTTTCCCATTGTGTTTGCACTGAAATCGTCGCTCGGGTCTCTCATCTTGATGCTTCTGGCTGGAGTAGCGGGCATAACCAACAAGGTATTGCGCAAAACGAGACTTCCAATAATCCCAACGCCTCTAGCGATACATTGGCGCGTTCTCTGGGTGAGCTTGCTCGTGTTTACCGGCGTGTGTCTGCTAAGCCCGCTCGAGATCAGCATCCGGCACTTCTCCGTCCCATTGGCGCTGCTGATCCTGATGCTCGCGACGCTCCCTCGCATGTTAGCGCAACTGCGCGGCCGCATGCCGCTCGCGGCCACGTTGGGAGCCGCCGCAACTGCCGCCCTCGCGGGTGGTTGCCTGTTCACTGCGGTGCGTGCCTATCCCAATTATTTCCCATTCATCAATTGCTTGAGCATGGGCCGTCCGGCTTACGCGCTGGTTAATGATTCGAATGTGGATTGGAATCAGTCATTGCCGGAAGTGAAGCGTTTCGCGGAGACCCATCACCTGCAGCGAATTGCGCTGGACGAATATGGGTTTTCAGACCCGACGGTATCCGTGCCACAGGCGCAACCCTGGAACTGCCAGAACCCCAGCGCGCAGTATGCAGGGCAGTGGGTCGCGCTGTCAGCAAACTTTATCTTCGATGGGCACAATTGCGGCTGGCTCATGCAGTACCCGCACGAGCGCCTGGGCGGCGGAAGTATGTATGCGGTGTTCTTGCCTACGCATATTCCGTATGCCGGCAGCCCAGGCGGACCGCCACTGACTTCTGCCTATCGCGAATTTGGCGGAATGCCGTTCGACATACGCGGCTTCTTTATACATGTCTTCCAGGATCCGGATGATCTCCCGCGAGCCGTTGAATGGATACAAACGACGTTTGCCACACAGAGCAAGTTGCCTGGTCCAGCTCCCAAACCTCCCTGGGAACAATAGCCAGCGCTGGCGAAAAATCATTCGGACTCGGGATTGGCTGAAATCCAACCGTCCCTATGGTGAATGCCGATGGTATATTTCGAAACCCAAACGGACGAGGTTGAGTGCGGGAGAAGATAGTCGTCTATATCGTCACAAGCGCCGACAGTTACATTCGCCCGACCGGATGTGTTGTGGAATGGTTAAATCGCCGCCCAAGCACAGCCGATTACGGGATGCGCGCTTTCTACAAGAGCATCGACACCATCCTGTTCGGACGGAAGACCTACGACTGGGCTCTTGATTATCAAAAGCAACACGGCGGCAAGAAATCGATTTTTGACCGGAAGGTCGCCAATTATGTGTTCTCGCGGAAGCCTCCGAAAGAGGTCGCGCCCGGAGTTCAATTCGTGTCGGAGCCTGTGAAGGCCGGTATACCGCTGGTGGCGCGTCGCCATCCGAACCTGTCGCTCCATTTACTCTCGACCGAAAAGTATCCAGATGGCGCGGTTCGACTGCCCTATGAGGTCGCAAAATGGCAGCAGATTTGATTTCTGGTCGGGACGGGCAGATTTGAACTGCCGACCCCTCGCACCCCAAGCGAGTGCTCTACCAGGCTGAGCCACGTCCCGACATGAATAGGAAGGATCCCGCGCGGCGGGATGGGGTCTCTTCATGATACTACAGTCATTCCCGTGCGAAACTCCTTCCGTACCCGTAGAATCGAGCTTTCCCACAACTATGTTCATTCGCGCATTGCTGGCGATCGCCGTCGTTGGAACAATCACCTCTACGGCCTATCTAATTTTAGTGTTCGCCGGTGTGCTCCGGTTTGTGCGACGAAGACGGCGCGCACGGAGCACTCCTGATTACATAGTTCCGGTAAGCGTGTTGAAGCCGGTCCACGGCCGCGAGCCGAACCTGGAGCAGAATTTAGAAAGCTTCTTTCGTCAGGATTATCCCAATTTCGAACTGATCTTCTGTGCGCGTGATTCGGCCGATCCGGCGCTCGAAATCGCGCGGGGGCTTGCAGTGAAATATCCGCGCGTGAATGTCCGGATCATGACGAGCGGCGATCCGCCATGGACAAATGCCAAGCTGTATTCACTGGAGACGATGTGGAAGCAGGCAGCACACGATCTGTTTGTGATCAGCGACAGCGATGTTCGCGTCGCTCCGGATTACCTGCGCCAAATCATTAAGCCGTTTGCCGATCCCAAAGTGGGCATGACGACCTGCCTGTATCGCGGCCTTCCTGCCGGTGGATTCTGGACTGAGCTCGAGGCTCTGGGCTTCTCGGTGGAAATGACGGCGGGGGTCGTTGTCGCCGATCTGCTCGAAGGCATGAAGTTCGCGCTTGGTCCGACGATGGTGGTCCGTCGCGAATGCGTGCAGGCGCTCGGCGGCTTTGGCTTCATGGCCGACTATTGCGCAGACGACTACATTCTCGGAAATCGCGTTGCCGAATCGGGAATGGAAGTCATCCTCTCGCATCACAGTATCGATCACATGGTCTTCCATCATTCTTTTTGGTCATCCATGCGTCATCAGGTGCGTTGGATGAGGAGCACGCGATTCTCCCGGCCTAAAGGTCACATCGGTACGGTGCTCACCTATGCCATGCCTTACGGTGCACTGGGATTCATTGCAGGCCCGGCATCTGGCCATCCGATATTGGGAATAGCTCTGCTTGGGGCAGCATTTGTGAATCGGATCGTTCAATCCATCGCGGCTGGATATGTAGTGGCCGGAGACAGAAAAGCCTTGAACTATGCCTGGCTCTATCCCGTACGCGATTTTATTGGAGCGTTTCTTTGGCTCGGCAGTTATCTGAGCGCAAAGATCGATTGGCGCGGCGAGATGTACCGGCTGACTACGGGCGGATTAATGCTGCGAGCGGAATCCCGAGGGTTGAAGACAAAGGTCACGAAGAAAGCAACGCAAAATCACAAAGATAAGCTCCGTGATCTGGAGACCTTCCCTTCGTAATCTTCGTGTCCGCGCTTCAAGGTTTGTTGCTGAGAATCTGCTTTCCCGAAACTTGCGCAAAAACGTGAGCCGCACTTCCCAAAAGTGACTTCACGCGGTCACTCCGGTCGCTGGTCACAAATAAAAATACCCTGCGCGGACTCCGCCACTCGCGCAGCAGGTCACCATCGGTCAAGAAGAGATGGGGGGCGTCGGGGTAGTTCGAGCCCCACAGCAAAGACGTGCTTCGCCCATTCACGAGCAGCACCTGACGCCGAAGATAGAACGTCAGCGACGAGCCGTATGCCTGATCGCCGTAGATCATAACCTCATCATCGGATCGAAGTTGCCGCTGAATGTCTCGCGCCAGAACGCGCGATGACATAAACGGACCAAACCGGAGCAGCGCAATGTGAGCGGCAATAAGGAATGCAGTAGAGCTGAGGGCTAGAACCCAAATCGCGGTCCGTGGCGACCCCTTGTGGCGACGCAGGGCAAACAGTGGACCGAAAAGCAGCGCCGCTGCGGCCAAAAGCGCGGGAAGCCGCAGTCCCGCAAAGGCTGGTCCGGTGAGATCAAAGAACTTCGACCTCGAGAGCGTGTTCTCGGCTACCTGGCGGTTGGCGAGCACCGATCCGAGATCCGCCGGAACGGGAAGATTTCGTGACGACCATACTCCGGCAATCAACGCAACTCCTGCCGTGGTTCCCACAATGGTAAGCATCGCGTAAGCCACGGTACTCCATCTGCTTGCGACGCGCTCGAAAGCCAGAGCATCCGCAGCAACAAGCAGCAAGGGCAAATATGCAGGAAACGTGTAGTACTCCTG
>DATLKS010000371.1:0-1551 GCA_035538255.1 Terriglobales bacterium | reverse complement strand
GAGGCGTATATGTTATTTGGAATTATCCGCTATGGTATCATCAGGGAGTCACGGTAAGAGAAAAAGCAGCGCATCTGATCTGCAACCTGCTCCTTTCGTGCTGATTGTCTGATAAAACACGACATGTCTTCTGAGAGTGTGAGCCAAAGCGCTGGTCCATTTCCAACTGATGTCACAAGATCATCACAACAGCCACATGCCGATTCTTCCTGAGAAAACCCCTTGAATTTTAGAGTTACTCCGATTATAATATAACTACAAGTTTGTTGGACATTCAATTACGTTCAATATTCCAGGTCAACAGTCAACCGCCAAACACAAGGAGGAACCATGATCGACAAAAACGTTGCCACCGAGCCAAGCACTACTCCGACCGGGCCCCGCAACTGGGCCACCGACCTCTTACGCCATCGCTCCGTGCAGCTCGCCATTGCGCTCTGGGCCGGAGCCGTTGTCGCCGTCTTCTTGATTGCGCACGGTTCTCTGCCCTTCAGCCGACCGAGCCTTACCGGAGATCCGGTCGTAGGCCCGCTGCTTCTCTTGCACGCCGAACTGCTGGAGCAGTTGGGGCTGATCGCCCTGACCGTGTTCCTCACGCGGAAGCGGCGGATTCCGGACATGGCCTCGCGGGCGCCGGCCGCGAGCGTCAGCCGGCGCGAGGTCCTAGGCATGGTCGCCTACGCGGTCGGCGCCCAGGCGCTGGGCTACGCGCTCGGCCGCGCCCTCGGCTACTACCCGATCAGCCTGCACTTGCCAGAAATATATCGCGGGCTTACCCCCTCGGCAGTCTTCTGGTGGGCCGGCTACAACTTCGTTGCTTACGCGTTCTTGCCCTACGTCTTCTTCCGGTCACGGGGTTACTCGAACGAAGCGCTCAACCTGAAGTCGTCCGACTTCTGGGCCGACGTTCGGCTGATCGCCATCATCCTGGTCATCGAATCAGCTATCCAACTCGCCTCCAACCATTCTATCTTCAGCCTGACGGGCCATCAGCTCCTGCTCGGCATCCCAGCCACCTTCGTCATCTACTTCGTCGGCACCTGCCTCCCCGTGATGGTGTTCATCTACGCGATCCTGCTGCCGCGCTACCTGCGACTGACCGGATCGGTCGTCGCGACCGTCATTCTCGGTGGCGTAACCTATGCCGCCCTTCACGTTTTCGACGCCTGGGGCGCATTCAACTCGCCGACGAACGGGGTGCTGACCCTCATCTTCGTCGGCTTCCAGTACCTCGGCCCCGGGATGGTCAAATCCACGCTCACCGTTCGGACGGGCAACGCGTGGGTACACGTCTGGGCGTACCACGCCTTCGCGCCGCATGTCTGGTTCGATACGCCGGTGATCGTCAACGCATTGAACATCCACTGAGGGTAGATGTGCACGATTTTTTTCGCTGAACGGCAATCTTTCCTTGATGAGCTTCTCTTCAAGTACTGCAAGGTAACTTTCGGGCGATTTACGGAAGCGGTATTGCATACGGCGTGCTTCGTGACGATGGTTCAGTTCGTTCCGCAAGGCACGCCATCGCGTGAGATCAGCGGGGCAAAGCTC
>DATLKS010000370.1:0-3288 GCA_035538255.1 Terriglobales bacterium | reverse complement strand
GTTTCGAACGGAATCAGCATTTCAGCCAACTCTGGCGAGCTGCTCGTGATTTCATCCATTTCGGCGCCATTTAGAATTTTCGATCTACTCCCAGGAGCGGGAACCATTCATGTCCACAGCACGTGCGCAAAAAATCAAAGTCATTATTTTTGATGTTGATGGAGTCCTCACCGACGGGACTCTCTGGTTCTTTCCCACACCAAAACAGAACGGAGCGCAAGGCGTAACTGCCGGAGAGGTGAAGGCCGACGCCAGCGGTTACCAGATCGTGACGGTGAACACCTTTGAAGGCAAAGGCTTCAACGCGCACGATGGCGTTGGCATGTCACTGGCGCGCCTGGCTGGGTTGAAGTTGGGCATCATTACCAAGCGAGTTTCGGAGGCTGTGGCCATGCGCGCCCGCGAGCTGCGCTTCCACCATGTTTTTCTCGGCCAGGACAATAAGCTCCTCGCACTCGATAAGATCGTCGCGGCCGAGCGCATCAGTGACGAGGAAGTTGCCTACATCGGCGATGACATCATCGACCTTCCGGTGATGCGCCGATGCGGTCTCGCCATCGCCGTGCCTAACGCGCGCAAGGAAGTTCGTGACGAGGCGCACGTTGTTGTCGATCACCACGGAGGCGACGGCGCAGCCCGCGATGCCATCGAATACATCCTGCGCGCGCAGGGAAGGTTTGAACAAGTGCTTGAGAAGTATTTGGCGCAGTCCACATCGGAGGAGTTGAAGGGAAATTGAAGATCTCAAATCCGAGGCCGCGAGCTTCTGGTTCAACCCGCCCCGGTGAAAATTTCGATCTGCGACTTTTACAGAACACTCGATAATCAGTGTCCTATTTTGGGAAAGCTCTGCTGAAAACAGTTCTGTATCTTTCGCAGAGATAGGTACTGTCCACGCGTGGAGGCGACTGTGGACCCCGCAGTTTGGCAAACGAGGCTGGCGCGAGGGAACTTGTGCCTTGCTCGCGGATTTTTGTGAAAAAACAACGAAAAAGACAAAAAACTGCGAGCCTTCGCCCGCCGCACAGCTAATTCATCAATGCGAGCTGTGTCAACAATCCGGTGCTCACAATCATTTATACTGGGCACTTCCCAGAACAGTTCACAAGTCGGGCCGTGCCCGGCGGTGATGGAACCAATCTGCCCGACGGATCGTATCCAACGTTGGTCTGCAAGAAAAAATGTTTGAGTTGACGAATCCGGGCGGCTGCAGTCTCAATCTATTCACGTTACTAAAAGCAACTGGAGAGCGCGCATGCGTGTGTCGTTTTTAGCAGTAAGCAGAAAAAGTAGGCAGGGAATTCGGCTGAGTGCAGCGTTGGGTTGTGGATTGCTGCTCGGACAATTTATCTCCGCTCAGGAGGCGCCGAACGCGCCCGCACCGCAGCCGGCGAGCGCAGCGCAGCCGAGTCGCGGCGAGACTTTTGGCGGTCTCAATTATCTGAACGGATACAGTTTCATGAAGGGGCCGACCTCACCATATAAGAGCAGGCATGTTGCCGCCCCTAACCTTTCGAACTCGCCGCGCATGGACCAACTGGTGCGCGATGGAAAGATCTATCTTTCCGTATCGGACGTAATCGCGCTGGCGCTGGAAAACAACCTCGATCTGGCGATCGCACGCTACAACCTGCCCATTGCTGATACAGACATTCTTCGTACAAAAGCAGGGCAGACTTTCCGCGGTGTGAACACCGGGCTTGTCCAGGGAACACCGGGCGGGCAAAGCTCCGCTGCCACGTCCAGTACCACAGGTTCCGGGGCCGGCGGGACGACGGCTGCGGCTGGAGGCGCAGGCGCTGGTGCAGCCGGCATTGTCTCTTCCACCTCAGGAGTGGGACCGGCAGCGCCGCAGTTTGATCCTTCGCTGAACGGCACTCTTTCCGAGGAACATTCCGTGAGTCCACAGGCCAATCCCTTTAGCGGAGTCCCGAAACTGAGAACCAATACCGGCCTTGGAAATTTCACGTACAACCAAGGTTTTGCTCCCGGCACGTCTCTGTCAGTTGGCTTCCAGAACAATCGACAAACCACAAACAGTCTATTTACGAGTCTGAACCCGGTTCTAAATTCAAATTTTCGCGCTACCGTGACCCAGCATCTGGTGCAGGGCTTTGGCATGGGTCTGAACACGCGATTCATTCGCATCGCTCGCAACAATCGCGAGATTGCCGACGTGGCCTATCGCGATCAGGTTATTCAAACCGTCTCGCAAATAGAGAACATTTACTGGGATCTGGTGAGCGCCTACGAAAACGTAAAAGCTAAAGAGCGCTCTCTTGGGCTGGCGCAGAAGACGCTATCGGACAATCAGAAGCAGGTAGAGATCGGCACGCTCGCACCGCTCGAGGTCGTGCGCGCGCAGAGCACCGTCGCCGCTAATCAGCAGTCATTAATCGTTGCTCAAACCAATTTGCAGTTGCAGCAGCTTCTGATGAAGAACGCGCTGTCCCGCAATATGTCCGATCCGATCCTTGCCGCGGCTCCGGTGATTCCGACCGACACCATGGCGATTCCCGCCGAGGAACCGGTCACGCCAATTCAGGACCTGATCAACGACGCACTGTCACATCGCCCCGATCTCGCCCGCTCGCGAATTGATCTTACCAATCGCGAAATCAATCGCAAGGCAGCCGGCAATGGATTGCTTCCGAGTGTAGATTTGGTCGCGTTCTACGGTGCGACCGGTCTGGGGGGATTGCAGAATCCGCTCGCGGCTTGCGGTGCCCCCGGAGCAAATCCACTGTTTTGCACGCCTCCGGGAACGCTGCCCACACATGGTTATGGCGATACCGTCAGCAATCTGTTTAACAGCAGCGCTCCCGATAAGGGACTGGGCCTTTCAATAAACATCCCCCTCAGGAACCGGTCGGCGCAAGCTGACCAAATGCGCTCCGAACTTGAGCTTCGCCAGGCACAGATGGCCTTACAGCAATTGCAGAACCAGGTAGCGATTCAGGTGCGGCAGGCGCAATTTGCCGTGCAGCAGAACCGAGCTCAGGTGGAGGCAGCGGAGAAGGCATTGGAACTTGCTCAGCAGAGTCTCGTCTCCGAGCAAAAGAAGTATGCTCTTGGCGCCTCGACGAACTTCAACGTTCTGCAGACCGAGACCGATCTCGCTACCGCCGACAGCAATCTCGTGCAGGCTCGCACAGCATATGAAAAGTCGCGCGTGGAATTGGATCGCGTGACCGGATACACGCTTGCGCGCAACGGCATTGTGCTGGAGGATGCATTCAATGGAACGGTGACGAAGCAGCCGCTGGTGCCGAACGTCGTGCCGCGGAC
>DATLKS010000369.1:0-6232 GCA_035538255.1 Terriglobales bacterium | reverse complement strand
CGGCGATATTTGCGCGCATACTCCGCGCGCCGACACTGGACGCAGCCACAGCGCGACTGCGGCGCCAGTCAATGCTGGGGTAAACCATGCTACGAGAAATCCCATCTGCCAGAGCAAATCCGGGATATGCAGCCAGTGGCCAGTCATATCGAAAGTTTGCCAGAGATAAGGCGTGGTGCACGCCATCCAAACCGAAGCGAAAACCGAGGAGATCCAGATTGGCCGCATGCGTTGCCGTCGCGCTCCATTGCGCAAACAGAGCTCGCGCACGCGCCTTCGCGTGCTTTGTACCACATCATTACCGGCGACAATAGAAATTGATTTCAAGGCCGCAATAGCCGAGTTTGTCTGCTGAGCATTCTTGCGGCAATCTGCACAGCCGGCCAGATGATCTTCCAACCAGCGCTGCTCACCGGGGCTGATCGACTCGACAACCGACATGCACCAAAGTCCGAAAGCGCGCTCGTGTTTGTTCGCAAATTGCGTCATATCTCTGCCCCCGAAAACGATGGCTTCAGCGCGGCGAGTCCGCGATAGAGGCGTGATTTGACCGTCGAGAGCGGCGCATTCGTTACCGTTGCAATTTCTTCGAGCGATAACTCCTCGTGGAAGCGCAGTACCAGGACTTCGCGATGGAGTGAATCAAGGCGAGCCAGGGCAGCCTGCACGTTTTCCCGATTTTCACGATCTGTTACCGCGTCGAATGGCGAGGCCGCATTCGTCGGGACGTCAAAGGAATGCTCATTTCCGTACTGCTCTTGAAGTGCTTCGAGACTTGTAGTTGTCTTCTTGCGCGACCAGTCGATCACGAGATGGCGAGCAATGGCAAAGAGCCAAGTGTCGAACTTCGATTTGCCGTTGTATTGCTTTCCCCGTTCCATCACCCGGATCCAGGTTTCCTGGAAGATGTCTTCGGCGAGTTCGCGGTTGCCGGTGAGAAAGACCAGATAACGTAACAGACGATGTTGATAGCGCTCGATCAGGCGGTCGAGCAGCTCGGGGTCGCGTAGACGCAAACCACGGGCAATCTCAATGTTCTCTCGAAGAGTCCACTCCACCGCTTGTACTGCTGCTATAAACATTCGACTCTAAATACGATGGATTGGAAGCAAAAGTCGCAGCCATTCGCTGGCTTCTAAGTACCTGATTCGGAAGCGGTTTACGTTTCTTTACGGATTGTAGGGGATCAGTTCACCACGAAGGCAGAGAGCAGAGCTGATTCAGGCGACGTTCTCGACCGCTAACGCCATTCCCATACCGCCGCTCACGCACAGCGTCGCAATGCCCAGTTTGGCTTTGCGTTTGAGCATCTCGTGCACGAGAGTCACTGTAATTCGCGTGCCGGTGCAGCCGATCGGATGCCCGAGTGCGATCGCTCCGCCGTTGACGTTCAGCCGGTCATGATCAAAATGCATTTCACGATCACACGCCAGGACTTGCGCCGCAAATGCTTCATTGATCTCGATCAGATCCGCATTCGACACCTTGATTCCGTGCTTAGCCTCGAGCTTCTTAAGTGCTGGAACGGGACCAATGCCCATTCGGCGCGGATCGACTCCCGTGCTTGTGGCCGCCAACACTCTGGCAAGCGGCTTGAGACTGTGCCTCTTCACGAAAGCTTCGCTGGCCAGCACCATTGCTGCGGCTCCATCCGTGATGCCAGAGGCATTGCCAGCCGTGATGGTTCCATCCGCGGAAAAGACCGGCTTGAGCTTGGCCATCTTCTCGATTGATGACTGCGGAATCGGGTGCTCGTCGCGGGCAAAAATCTGCGAGCCTTTCTTGGCCTCAATCGTAACCGGCACAATTTCGGCATCGAAGCGTCCGCCATGAATGGCGCGTTCAGTGCGGTGCTGCGAGCACAACGCATACTGGTCCTGCTCCTCGCGGGAGATGTTGAACTCGCGGGCCAGCACCTCGGCGGTCTCGCCCATTACCATTTTGGCCATCGGGCAGAAGAAGCCGTCACGATACATGCCATCGATGAGCTCCTGATTTCCAAGCCGGTAGCCCCATCGCGCACCGTCGAGGTAGTAGGGCAGCCGCGACATCGATTCAGTGCCTCCGGCAAGCGCGCAATCCATGTTGCCGTTTGCAATCTCCTGGAACGCGAGGCCAATTGACTTCAGACCCGACGCGCAGGCCTGATTGACGGTGTATGCAGGCGCCGTTTCGGGAACATCTGAGCGGATCGAAATCTGCCGGGCGACATTGGGCCCGCCGCCGGCCTGGCGCGCGTTGCCGATGATCGTTTCTTCGATTTGCTCGGGAGAAACCGCAGCGCGCTCAAGCGCCGCTTTGGCGGCCACGACTCCCATATCGGCGGCTGTCATGTCTGCGAGTGAACCACCGAACTTTCCGATCGGAGTGCGCACCGCGGAGATGATGAATACGTCTTGCAAAACTGCTCCTGGATTGCAATGGTCGCGCCTCTTAATCGTAACAGGAGCAATTCAGGGAAACGCGGGGCGGTACACTGTCTTTAATGGACGTTCTATACGGAATGCATGCGGTGGAAGAGGCGCTGCGGGCGCGCAGCCGCTCACTCGACCATCTTGAAGTCGCGCGTGAACGCCACGATCAACGCCTGCAGGGCGTGATTGATCGCGCGCGCGAGGAAGGCATATCCGTCAGGTTCGTGCCGCGAGGTCAACTTGACCGGCTGGCGAGAAGCAAGTCGCATCAGGGCATCGTTGCGATCATGGCCGGCAAAGAGTATGCCAGGATTGACGAAATACTGCGAAACGCAAATGGCTCTCATAGCTTCATCCTGGTCCTCGATGGAATCGAAGATCCGCATAATCTCGGCGCGCTGATCCGCACTGCCGACGGCGCGGGAGCGAGCGGGATCATCATCCCGGAACGCCGGGCGGCAGCCGTGAATGCCACTGTTGCAAAGACCTCGGCTGGAGCTTCAGAGCACGTGAAGATCGCACGCGTCGTGAATCTTGCGCGCGCCCTGGATGAACTAAAGGAAACGAACGTGTGGATTGTGGGACTCGACGAGCGCGGAGGAAAGCACTATGACGAGATTGACTACAACATCGACTGTGCTATTGTCCTCGGCGCAGAGGGACATGGGCTTCACGATCTCGTGCGCAAGAAGTGCGACTACCTGGTCTCGATTCCTATGGCCGGCCGAGTCCCCTCGCTAAACGTTTCTGTTGCAGGTGCTGTCGTGATGTACGAAGTGGCGCGCCAGCGACGATCCCGGTCAGCCTCTCATGTCGCAGAAGCAAGGCCGAAACAGCGCAAGGGCCTCGGCTCGTGAGAGTGTGGCGCTTTTACATGTTCTTCCTGCTGCTGATGCCCGCATCCACGGCGCAGAAGGAAAAAAAGGCAGACATTCTTAACCGCAACGCATTTACATTCCTGAATTGGAACCTCGATCTTCGCATCGAAGCACAAACGGAGTCGCTGTTCGCTCGCGGGACACTGACACTCCGCAACGACTCAGCACAGCCGCAGCGCAATGTCTCGATCCAGATTTCATCTTCACTCAAATGGGCTGCGATTAAACAGAATGGTGTCCCGCTGCTCTTTGCGGGTACCCAAGTTCGCTCCGATCTCGATCACACGGGCAGCGTTCAGGAAGCTGTACTCAACCTGCCCTCTACAGTTGCGCCGGGAGCGACGATCGAGCTCGAAGTCGGATATAGCGGCACGATTTCACTGGACACTACACGTCTCGCGCAGTTGGGTGTTCCTCTCGAAATTCGCGCCGCAACTGATTATGACCGCATAACTTCGACGTTCACTTGCCTGCGCGGAGTTGGACATGTGCTGTGGTTTCCGGTGTCGCTGGACCCTGCGCTGATGAGCGACGGCAATCGTGTCTTTGAGGAAATTAGTGCCTGGGCAGTGCGCCACAGCTCTTCAACCATGACCGTGACCATGGGTGGCAACGATCAGAGTCTTCGCGAACCGACCGGAAACGCGCAGACGACCGACCATCAATTCTCGGGAGTCACATCGTCGGTTCGAATGTTTTGGAAACATCTGGGACTGGCGGGACCGGTTCTCGTCGGCGGCCAATATCAAACAATTTCCGCGACGAGCGCTCCCAATCCAATTTTCAGCGTCAGCTTCTTTCCCCAGCACTCCGCCGAGGCCCAAGACTACGCGCGAGTAATTCGTGACACACCTCCGATGATCGCGGGCAAATCCAGTGCTCCCGGTGACCTTGCTGAACTGCCAGAGGCGCAGGATTCAACCTTCGAAGCGGATACCCTCCTTCTGACGCCACTTAAGCCAATCGATCGCAAATCGCTGGAGATAGTACTCGCATACACTCTCGCGCACCAGTCTCTCTGGTCTCCACGGGCCTGGATTTACGCAGGCGCCGGACACCTTGCGCAGGCGCTCACACGCGAGCGTCAGGATGGGCGCGCTGCGGCAATCGCCTTCATGGAGCAGCGGCTCACACCTTTGGCTCTGGTGGACTCTGGCGCTCCGGAGACTGCGAAAAGCGACAGCCTGATCAATACGACAAGTGAAGTGTATTTCCGCACCAAGGCGATGTACGTCTGGTGGATGCTGCGCGAGATCATCGGCCTACGTGCTCTGCTTGATTCATTGCAGCAGTACGCTCCGGAAGCCGATAAGGAGCCCTCGTACATACAGCGGCTGCTGGAAAAGAACTCGCACAAAGATCTGGAGTGGTTCTTCGATGACTGGGTTTACCAGGACCGCGGCTTGCCTCAATTCACCATCAGCAACGGATACGCACGTCCGAGCCTTCAAGGCATTTATCTGGTATCGGCAACGATCGAGAATCAAGGCGGAGCAGCTGCCGAGGTGCCCGTTACTGTGCACACGCAAGGCGGGGATGTCGTGAGCAGGCTTCGTGTGCCCGCCCACGGAAAGACTGCGGCAAGAATTGAGGTCAGCAGTAGGCCGCTCGACGTGACGGTGAATGACGGCAGCGTTCCGGAGGTGGATCGTTCCGACAACACAACAGTGGTCAGGATCGGAACACAATAGGACTTCTAATCCAGACCGCGAACCTTGACGAAGAACTTGTCATCTCGGCGGGCCGCCCTTTTGCCGAGGGATCTGCTTTTGCCCACTTCGTTCAACATCGCAAGAAAAAAAAGATCCCTCACGCGCAACAACTCTAATCGACGAATTGCGGGCGGAGCGGCGCAAGGCAGCCAAGAATGAATAGAGTCGTGCTCGATGCCTCGGCAATTCTGGCTGTGATAAACGGAGAAGCTGGCGCGGAGAAATTAAATTCAGAGGTGCTCGCTACTGCCGTCTGCAGTACCGTGAATTTGGCTGAGGTGCAGGCGAAATTGGTGGGTCACGGCTGGCAGCCGCACCAAGCCTGGGAAGATGCTACCGGTCTCATTCGAGAAGCCACACCATTTACTGAAGATCAGGCCAAGCTCACCGGCGATTTGATCGTCCAGACTCGGCCGCTGGGCCTTTCCTTAGGAGATCGAGCCTGCATCGCCCTGGGAATGGCGTTGCAGGCACTAGTATTTACCGCCGAGCAGACTTGGAGCAAGCTCAGGCTGGGGGTGAGCATTCATGTCATTCGCTAGGCTGTTGTTAGTTAATGTCGAACTGCTCCTGATGTAGGAGCGGATCGCTCTTCACAATGATAGTTTTGCCGGTCAACTCCTCCATCTCCTGAAGCCAGCGTGCATTGTTGGCCTTTAATTGCTTTACCACTTCGGGATTGACGCGCAGCATCACGTCGTGACGCTCGAGATTTCTGGCCATCTTGCGCATCTCGACGTAGATCTCATTGCAAACGGTCTGCACGCTCTTGATCATTCCCGTCCCGGTGCAGTAGCTGCATGCAGTTGATAGCGTGCGTTCCAGGGATTGCTTTACGCGCTTACGCGTGATTGCCACTAGTCCAAAATCGTTAAACTGAAGAACCTTAGATGGCGCGCGGTCATTCTTCAGTGATTCTTCCAGAGCCTGCATCACCTTCTGCCGGTTCTTGCGCTCATCCATGTCGATGAAGTCGATCACGATGATGCCGCCGAGGTTACGCAATCGAATCTGGCGCACGATTTCTCTGATGGCGTCTATATTCGTCTTCACGATGGTGTCTTCAAGGCGCTGCGTCTTGCCGACGTACTTGCCGGTGTTGATGTCGATCGCCACCAGGGCCTCGGTTTGGTTAATCACGATATAACCGCCGCTCTTCAGCCATACCTTCGATTTCAGAGCGTTGTTGATCTCCTCCTGAATTCCAAACTGCTCGAAAAGAGGAGTG
>DATLKS010000368.1:0-1506 GCA_035538255.1 Terriglobales bacterium | reverse complement strand
CCACCCATGTCGGCAGCAAGATTGTATACCTTGTCGATACCACCGCGGGTCGCCAACAGACAGTGGTCGAATTGACGAAGATCCAGAATTTCGAACTCGTCAGCAGGACTGGATTCGTATTCGGGATGTTTAATATCCACGCCCCGTACCCAATGGCCATCAGCCTTCAGTCGGCGAACCAAGTGATGACCGATGAAACCGCCCGCGCCTGTGACTAACACTCGTTCTTGAACATTCATATGGTTTCTCCTTCGAACTTGAAGTGATCGAATCTGGAATCTTGGAACAGCATTTCCACGGCTTAGAGTGATTCAGTCGAATTTGCGTACACTCATGAGCTCGAGACTGACGTTCCAAAGGAAGATCGGCCCATTAATCAGATAACGCCTCCACAGGCGGCGAGGTTCAGCGAGGAGCCGATACAGCCACTCCAGCCCATTCTCCCGCATCCAGACGGGAGCCTGGCTCAGCCTGCCGATGTTGAGGTCAAAAGCCGCACCCACGCCAAGCACAACCGGAACCGTCAACTTGTCTCGATGTTCGTGCATCCAGCGTTCTTGTTTGGGCGTACTGAGGCCAATCCACAGCACATCAGCGCGCGACGCCTCGATCATTTCTAACACTTCCTTATCTTCTTCCGCGGTTAACGGACGAAAGGGCGGCGAGTACGCACCCGCGACGTGAATGCCGTGTCGACTCTGCATGACATTGGCCAAGTGTTCTGGGACGCCTTGCGCTCCCCCGTAGAAGAAGTGCCGGTAGCGCGCTCCGGTTACACGACAAAAAGTGTCCATCAGCTCAGGACCATACACCCGCCGCCGCAAAGCATGACCGTGCCAGCGCCCAAGCCATACCAAAGGCATCCCATCGCACACCAGCAGCGAGGCAGCATTCAACGCCGCCCTAAAGGTGGGATCCGAGACAGCTTCTGAAATGCCATGCATGCCGGTGACGGCCACATAACGGCAACCATCACGGCGCGCGATCCAATCCTCCAGGATGGCGATCGTGTCCGGAATCTGTACGGCATCCATGGCTATGCCGAGGACCGGAAACTTCGCCGTTTGTGTGCCCGAAACTGTTTTTGAATCGTTTCGCATAAGCAGTTGTCGCTCAAAGAGGACTAAAGTCGGCCAAAGTATCAAGAGGGTGAGGAATCCATCAGGCAGTGACCGCGTCAACGAACTGCGCGCTCTTGGGATATTTCAGCCGCTCTAGCGCCTCTGCCGCATGCTGCTGGAACAACTGAAGCTGCGCTTCGTTTAGAGTGGTGCGCCACCCTCCTACCGATCCGCTGCGTATGAAACGGCCACGCGCGGAGGCGCGCTGGGGAGTTTCCTTCTCCTTGACCCGCATTTTTTCCAACGTGTTGTTGGCGATGGCCCTTCGAATCCTGGTATCGTCGGGGCTCACACCTAAGAAGTGCGCAATCTGGACCAGAGTCACGAGTGGGTCTTTCCGGAGGTCTTCGAAGCGCAGGATCAACAACTGCTCGGAGCTGAGAGG
>DATLKS010000367.1:0-2072 GCA_035538255.1 Terriglobales bacterium | reverse complement strand
CTCTGCAAACGCTGCGCCACCCAACAGAGTTTTTCAGATTTTCGTTGCAGCTGGGAATCCGCGCCCTTCCAAAACGCTTTGTGCCCGGACTCTAAGAGACTGCACTCGCTGCCAATGACCTTTTTCACCAAGCCGAGGTCGAATGAAATATTGCCGGTTTGAACTGAATGGCCAGCAGTACTACGGGCTGGTTGAGTCCGCCGCAGGACGGGACACGATTATGCGCATTCTGCTAACACCTCCGCAGGAAGCGGATGGCGACCTGGAGAATCTGCGAACGCGGAGGATGGAACCGATTCCGCTCGATGATGCGGCGCTGCTGGCTCCGGTGCGCCCTTCGAAAATCGTTTGTGTGGGCCGCAATTACCGCGAGCACGCCGCCGAACTCGGCCACGAAGTGCCGGCAGAACCGCTTCTTTTCCTGAAGGCGAGTTCTGCTTTGTTGGCGCCTCGCGGCACGATCCGGCGGCCGAAGATCTCGCAGCGTGTTGACCATGAGGGTGAGTTGGGGGTAATCATCGGCAAGACGTGCTATCAGCCTCCGGCCGAAGGCGATGTTCGACAATATATCCTCGGCTACACCTGCCTGAATGACGTGACTGCACGCGACCTGCAAAACAAAGACGGGCAATGGGCACGGGCTAAAGGCTTTGACACGTTTTGCCCAGTCGGCCCGGTGGTAACCGATGAGGTGGATCCCTGGGCGGGCCTAAGGGTGGAAGCACGCGTTAACGGCGAGGTTCGGCAGCAGGGAAACACACGCGACTTCATCTTTCCGTTGGATGTGGTCATTCGACACATCGCTCAAGTGATGACGCTGTTTCCGGGCGATCTGATCGCCACGGGCACGCCTTCAGGAGTTGGACCGCTGGTTGCCGGAGATGTGATTGAAATCAGCGTGGAAGGCGTGGGGACGCTGCGGAATTCTGTGGTCGATGAGTAGCGGAGTTTACTGCAGCCGGAATCTTTCCCTCATCAGCCGCTGTACGCGTGGCTTGTACAACAGATCGTAGGCGAGTTCTTTGTCGGGGAACATGGCCAGGGCGGCGCGCTTTGCGCCGGCTGCGAGTTCTGAGGCCTCCTCCAGCGTAAGACTCGGGTCCTGGCTGATCACGGACATCACCATGCTCATCATCATCTGCAAGCGTCGGATCTTGCGCGCCTCGTCCTCGCTCTCCCGCCTGTCCTCTTCATTGGCTAAAAGAATTCTCTGCTCGTGATTCGCATGATCCGGAATATTCATCGTGGCCTCTATGTGCTGCCAATCCCCAAGTGTTTAGATGACTCGGGTCATCCTGGTGTTGCGCAACTGTTTAGGGCATTCTGCCTCAATTGGCCGAGAAAACAACTGCACGAAGGTGCTCCTCTTCTGGTGCTCGAGTATCGTTGTACGGTCCGCAACCCTTGCGCAGAAACGCCAAATCCGATCTCAGGAAGAGTAAAATCCGCGATGTAGTGGGGATTCGGCCTGGCATGTCACGGTCACATCCCAGAATTGGAGACGTCATGGGAGAGTCCCAGAAAGCGACGGCAGCGGTAAATCCCCGGCCTGATCCGAATGAGAAACTGGTGAAAGTTTTCGATGCGGAGCGGGAGTCCGAGGCCCTGGTGGTCAAGGGGCTACTGGAATCGTCGGGAATTGACTCCGATATGACTTCCCTGTCCGCGCCACAGGATACTTTTCCAGGAGTTGGTGGCACCATCATTCTCGTCCGTGAGGAGGATGAGGAGGCGGCACGGCGGATCATTGCGGAGTTCCAGCAATCGACTCAGGCGGGCGATGACGAAGCAGCCGGCGACGACGCGGCCGATGAAGAAGCAGTGGCGGACTCTACGGGAGAGCCTCCGCAGAAAAGGTGACTGAGTCTTCCGTCGAGGGCAGAAGGTTACGGCTCCGTCGAGATCGGTTCGGTAAATGCGCGCTCCTGAGCGCACGATAAGTCGCAGGACTTCGGGGCATGCCAATCCGAACCAGTTGCGAAATCCGATCGAGATTACAGCACAATTGGGCTCTATCAATGCGAGCAACCCGAAAGCCGGAGTGCTGCTCAAGGGATAAGCTGGATGACGGA
>DATLKS010000366.1:0-6742 GCA_035538255.1 Terriglobales bacterium | reverse complement strand
GTGTACGAGTATCACGGCGCTGAGCACAAGACGGTGTTCGCTTTTGAAACCGGTGAACCGGTCGACGTGGCGCGCGCGCAGAGCTTTGTCACTTGGCATCCGCGCTGCGGCACCAGCTTCCTGATGACAGTGATGCTGATCTGCATCGTCGTTTACAGCCTGTTTCCGGTTCAGACCTTCTGGGGCAAGTTCGCGCTGCGCATCGTAGCGCTTCCGTTCATAGCCGGAATTTCTTACGAGCTGATTCGCTATGCGGCCAGAAAGCGTAATTCATTGTTCGCTCTGCTTACCAAGCCGGGACTATGGCTACAGCGAATAACGACGCAGCCTCCATCCGACGACCAGGTAATCTGCGCCATTAGTGCCCTCGACGCCGCTCTCGAAGTCGAAAAGCACAACGGCGGCGAACTCGTAATTGCCTAGCGGCTCCCGCCGCGCATCTAGCCTTATCTCGCTTCTTCAGCTTCAAAGACAAAGATTTGATTTCCGCGGCCTGGCCAGCAGCCAGTAGCCTGCAGCAAGAAGGCAACCATGTTTGAACGACTCGAACAAATCGAAAGCAAATATCAGGAACTTAGTAACGCGCTCGCCTCGCCAGAGATGCTTAGCGACTCCTCGCGTTATCAGAAGACGGCAAAAGCGCACAGCGAACTTTCAGCGATCGTCGAGCGCTATCGCGAGTACAAAGATCTAAAGCGCGGGATTGCCGATACCAAATCCATGCTCGCCGAAGAGCACGATGCCGATCTCAAGGCCATGGCTGAGGAAGAGCTCGCCAGCCTGCAGTCACGCCTCGAACAGACGGAGCAGGATCTGAAGCTTCTGCTGTTGCCCAAAGATCCTAATGACGAGCGCAATGTGATCCTCGAAATCCGTGCCGGCACGGGCGGCGACGAATCGTCGCTGTTTGCCGCCGAGATGTTCCGGATGTACTCGCGCTTCGCCGAGGCGCAACGCTGGAAGGTGGAAGTCATGTCTAGCTCGGAATCGGGAGTTGGCGGTTTAAAGGAAGTGATCGCGATGATCGAAGGCCGCGGCGCATACTCCAAGCTGAAGTACGAGAGCGGAGTCCACCGCGTGCAGCGTGTTCCTGAAACCGAACAGCAAGGCCGCGTGCATACGTCTGCAGTTACGGTCGCCGTACTTCCTGAGGCGGAAGAGGTGGACATCAAGATCGAGGCTAAGGATATTCGTATTGACACCTTCTGCTCGTCCGGCCCCGGCGGCCAATCCGTGAACACGACATACTCCGCGGTTCGAATCACGCACATTCCCACCAACACAGTGGTAAGCTGCCAGGACGAAAAATCCCAGATCAAGAATCGCGAAAAGGCGATGCGCGTGCTGCGCTCGCGCCTGTACGAGGTCGAGCTCGAGCGCCAGCAGGCCGAACTTGCGAAAGAGCGCAAGACGCAGGTTGGCAGCGGCGATCGCAGCGAGAAGATCCGTACTTACAACTTCCCGCAAAACCGCGTCACCGATCACCGCATTGGGCTGACGATTCATCAGCTTCCTGAAGTGATGGATGGCAAGCTGCAGCCCCTCATTGATGCCCTGATCGCGCACTTCCAGGCAGAGAAGCTCAAGCAGGAAGCGGTGGCAGTTTAGGAACTCTGGGCCATGCGGCTCGATCTCACCATCAAGCAAGCGGCCGAGCGGCTGCAAGCCAGCGCTCGCGGAGACGCTCGCCTCGACGCTGAAACTCTCCTGATGCATCTGCTTGGTAGAGATCGCGCTTATCTCTACGCTTACCCTGAATTGGAACTGTCTTGCCGAGAGCTCACCAGCTACAACGAGCTGCTCGAACGCCGCACAAGCGGCGAGCCGTTGCAATACATCACCGGCCATCAGGAGTTCTGGGGACTGGATCTACTGGTCAGTCCGGCGGTGCTCATTCCTCGGCCCGAGACGGAACACGTCGTCGAAGCTGCGCTGCAACTGCTGCGAGGCACCGAGTTCCCTCGCGTAGTCGATGTGGGAACAGGATCAGGATGCATTGCGCTGGCTCTGGCCTCCGAGTTGCCGAACGTTAAAATCGATGCTGTCGACGTTTCGCTCGACGCTCTCAAAATCGCTCGCACTAATGCAGAACGACTGGGTCTCGCCGATCGCATCGAGTCTGCGGAGAGCGACCTGCTGCAGAAGTATTTGGTCGATGGCCCAATCTTCGACATGGTTGTCTCCAATCCGCCGTACGTCGGCGAGCAGGAAGCCGATAAGCTGCAGGTAGAAGTTCGAGAGCATGAGCCACATTGCGCCCTCTTTGGAGGAGAGCAAGGTCTCGACATATACAGCCGGCTCATTCCGCAAGCATGGCAAGTGCTCAAGCGCGGTGGGTGGCTTGTAGTGGAAATTGGTTTTTCGCAGGAGCAGGAGATTCACAACTTGCTCCACGACTGGAGTGACGTGCGTTCCATAACCGATCTGAGGGGAATACCGAGAGTGGTGATCGCGCGAAAGTGATGACGAGGACCTTCGCATTATTTTCTTCGCGCAGCTCTCGCATCCAGAAACGACTGCAGGATCAGCACTGCTGCCATTTTGTCGATTACTTCCTTGCGGCGGGAGTCGCGGATGCCGGTTTCATCCAGCAGGCGGTGAGCCTCTGCGGTGCTGAGGCGCTCGTCCCATAAACGGACTGGAATCGAGAATGCCTGCTCAAGCTGGGCGGCAAAGGCAGCCATCTTCTCTGCTTGGGCGCCGCTCTCGCCGCTCATGCACAGCGGATTGCCCATCACGATCTCACTCACCTCAAATTCCGCCAGCAGCTTGCGCAATTCGCCAAGATCATAGCGGCGGTTGCGGCGATGCAGCGTCGCGATGCCCTGGGCCGTAACTCCCAGCGGATCCGACACGGCCACGCCAATTCGACGAGCGCCTACATCGAGTCCGAGAATGCGGCCCGAGCGGTCCGACTCCATATTTTGGCCGCTTTCCATGCTGCGATTATAGGTTTGCTGCGCATCTTATCCAGCGGGGAGAGGCGAGGAATGTCTTCGAAGCCGCTGCGGCCGCAGAAAACGCAACGCGAGGAGAGGAAGGGTCCGACTCCGGTTGAGAACAATCCGGGGCCAGAAGCGGCTGCAGAGCTGTTCGATCTTGAGGAGGGCGTCCAGGGAGTCCACGAAGAACTTCGCAAGGCGACCATCACCCAAGTCACCCTCACCATTCTGGTTGTGCTTGCGATCTGCTACTTTGCCAAACTGGTACTGGTAACCATCTTCACCTCAATTCTGATTGCTTTCATTCTCGATCCTATCGTTCGTCAGCTGGGCAGAATTCGCGTTCCTCGTTCAGTAGGTTCGGCAATCGCAGTACTGCTCATGCTTGGAGTGTTATACGGCCTGAGCTACTTCTTCTATCAGCGGGCGGTTGATTTCGCTCACCAGCTTCCTCAAATGTCCGGGGAGTTCAGAAAAGTTGTTTCCAAGTACCAGAAGAGCGCGGAAGATATCCGGCAGAGCGCGCAGCAGGTAATTCCCAAAACAAATACAGACAAACAGACCGTTCCGGTAAAAGTTCAGCAGGAAAGCAGCATTCGGGGATTAATTACCGGTGCGGGGATCGCGAACGTCGGTGAAGCTCTTCTTACAATGGCGTTCATACCTTTCCTCGTCTATTTCATGCTCACTTGGCAGGAGCATGCGCGACGATCGACGGTGCGGCTTTTTCCTCCCGAAAGTCGCCTAAAGGTGTACACAACGCTGGGCAAGATCTCGGAGATGATGAGGGGATTCATCGTCGGCAACTTCGTGATCGGGATCTTCATGTCGATCGGAAGCGTAATTGTGTTCGCTTTTCTCCACCTTCCGTACTTCTACTTTCTTGGCTTTATAAGCGGCTTCCTGAGCCTTGTTCCCTATTTGGGAGTAGCTTTCGCGATGTTGCCCCCCATTGCGTCGGGTGCAGGCGTGCTGCATGGAACCGGCATTATCGTCATCGCCGCTGTGGTGCTCGGCCTGCACGTCTTCTCGATGAATGTCCTCTATCCCAAAGTAATCGGCGGCCGGCTGGAGCTGAACCCGCTCGCCGTTACGCTGGGTCTGCTGATCTGGGGGTGGATTTGGGGAGCGATGGGCCTTATCCTGGCTGTTCCCGTTTTGGGAACTATCAAGATCGTCTGCGACAACATCGAAGGACTAGAACCGTTTGGAGATTTTCTGGGTGAAGGTCAAAAAGGGCAGAAGAAACAATCCACCGCGTAAAATAAAAACTCAGCTCGAAGCCGAGCTTGTGACTTTTAAACTCGCTATGCGTCGGCAGTAACTTCGGGGAACTTCAGTTTCACTTTGGCCAGAGCGCGGTTGAGAAGGTTCTCCATTTCGAGTTCCTCCACGTTTCTGGCCATCGCCATTTCGCTTACCAGCAGGTAGCGAGCGCGCTCCAGCATCTTCTTTTCCCGGAACGAAAGCGCCTTGGTCTGATTCAGGACCAGCAGACTCTTGAGCACATAGGCGACTTCCAAAAGCGAGCCGGTGCGCATCTTTTCAGAATTCTCTTTGAAGCGGAACTTCCAGTCCTGATGGTTTTCGCATTTGCTGTTGACCAGGATGTCGAGGATCGCCTCAATATCGGCGCTCTTGATCACCTTCCGCAGCCCCACCGCCTCGACGTTGCTGAAGGGAATCGTAACTTTCAGATTGCTGGATTTTATGTGCAGCTCGTAATACTTCTGCACCATGGTGCCTACCGTTCTGCTGCTGATCTGCTCAACTATGCCTACGCCGTGGTTGGGATATACGACCTTGTCACCGATGTGGAAATCATGATTCATTGAGGCACCTTGGTGGGGAGGTGGGGAAACAGATTTGACGTCCATAATAACCCACAAATGCAATAAAGTCAATGTTTTCCACAGAATCGCCCGTAAGTCATTGTTTCATAATGGAACGCCAAAACAGCCTTCACAACGTCAATTTGTGTCACGCGAGCTAAGTCCTTTATCTTGAGTAAATCGTCGAGAGCAGCTCAATCCGCCGGAGTTTGGCGGGGAGTATAATCGGAACTCGAACCTGTCGAACTGCGCACCCCTCCCGCGCGGAGGGTGTTTCATCGCCAGATCGCACTCATATTCCTGATCCCCCGCCGCGCTGCTCACGCGCGGAATGGAAACGGCGAGGTCCATGCCAGAACACGTAAAGAAAAAAATCCTGGAAGAAATCAAAGCCTTGGAGCATGAGCTTGCCCACGAGCTTCCCAAGGAGATCAAGAAAGCCGCATCGTTAGGCGATCTCAGCGAGAACGCCGAATACCACATGGCCAAGCAGCGCCAGGAATTCGTCAATGCGCGCCTCGGCCAACTCAAGAAGCGCATGGGTGATCTTGCGCTAGTGAACCTCAGCAATATCCCCAAAGATCGCGTGGCCTTCGGTTCTGTCATCCAGGTCTATGACACTACCAAGGACGAAAAGATCGAGTACACGCTGGTTACCAGCGAAGAATCTGATGTATCCAAAGGCAAAATCTCTACCACTTCGCCCATCGGCAAGAGCCTCATGGGCAAGAAGCCCGGAGACGTGGTGGAAGTAGTCACGCCGACAGGAAAGCGCGAGCTCGAGATTCTGAAGCTCATGACCATTCACGACCTGGAAGCCGCTGAAGGCAACGGCGCCGCAGGCGGACGCTGATGAGTTGGACTGGAGCGTTCGGCCGCGCCTGCGGAAAACTGCTCTATGCCATCGTTCGCGGACTCTCGCTCACCCGCATCTCGCCGAATATCCTCACGTTCACCGGGCTGGTGATCAACATCATCGCTGCCGTGCTGTTTGGATACGCCAGCGGTCCCAACCAGCCGCGTTTCTTCCTCTATGCCGGATTGGTGATTGTCGGCGCCGGCATCTTCGATATGGTCGATGGACGCGTGGCGCGGGCCACACATCAGGTCACAACTTTCGGCGCGTTCTTCGATTCCGTTATCGATCGCTATAGCGACATCGCGCTCTTCTTCGGACTGCTCGTCTATTACGCTCGCGCCAATCATTTCTTCTACGTCGTGCTGGTGGGAATCGTGATGACCACCTCGGTAATGGTCAGCTACACCCGCGCTCGCGCGGAATCGTTGATCCCTAGCTGCAAGGTTGGATTCCTCGAGCGGCCGGAACGCATCGTGCTGGTCATCCTCGGCGCGCTGTTCAACCGCATGGCTCCTGTGTTGTGGGTGATCGCCATTCTGTCAACCATTACGGTCATTCATCGCATGTGGTACACCTACCAGCAGATGAAGCCCATAACGGAACGCGAGCTAAAAACCCAGGCTGCCGCAGCAGAAGCAAAGGGAGATCAGTCACCCAAACTGAACCGTCCAAGACCTCTCGATCCCGCGTTTTAGCCTTACTTGCGAGTCGATCTCGACTTCGAAGTAGCGATTTCAACCAAGCGCCGAGCGCATGCTAACCTGTTGATGCTCTCCTAAGCCGGGATGGCGGAACTGGCAGACGCAGCGGACTCAAAATCCGCCGAGGTTTACCCCTCGTGGGGGTTCGACCCCCCCTCCCGGCACCACTCGATCGATTTCCGCTTCCTATCTCGCGAGCGATGTTGCGTCGCCACCTTTTACGATCAACGGAATACGTAAACATCGAATTTTTGTCCCAACCCATCATCTGCATCGGCCAAGCTCAGCCGGAGCTGATGGGCTGGCATAAAGCTACCTCTGAGTTCAACGTCCTACTAGTCACGCTTACGGTTTGGGCCTTCCTCGCTTACGCGAGTACTACGCCCGCTGCTGACTTCTGCCCGGCCT
>DATLKS010000365.1:0-1645 GCA_035538255.1 Terriglobales bacterium | reverse complement strand
GACCTGGCACGCCGCTGGACTTTAACCGAAATCGCCGCTGAAATGCGCTGTTCCCCTGTGTATCTCACGCAGGTCTTTCAGCAAGTAGAAAGGCTGCCGCTGTATCGCTATCAGTTACGGCTACGGCTGGCGCGTGCCCTGGACCTTCTCGCGCATTACGATGACCTGACGACTCTGAGCCTGGACCTAGGCTTCTCCAGTCATAGCCACTTCAGCGCTGCATTCCGCGCAGCGTACGGCCGCTCACCGTCAGAATTCCGCCAGTCCGCAGTCCGCCGCTAGAGCATTTCCGTAAATTAGATAGCTCGCGTTAGATCATTTTCGGCAATTTGGGTAGCGATAAAACATAAAAATGTGTGCCATACCCTTCGATTCTAAGGGTGCGGGTCTCGTCATCCTGTGATGGCTGGTCCTGAAATTCAGGCTGTAGTGGCCGGTCTTCAGACCGGTTCTTTTGGTTTACATCTCTCCCGCGTCACAGTCAGCCGGGTGTGCACTAAATCCGCAGACCAAATCACTAAATATTCTGACAGCGGTTCTCCCATCTTGCGTGGCCTACTCGTCTCAGCCGAAGTTCAGCTCTAGGAGAGGAAACCATGACTGCAAATACCTGTGCAGCCTGCGACTGCAAGCTCGACGCAAATCCGATCAAAGTGAAAGTTGGAGGCAGAACGGTTGAAGTCTGCTGCGAGGAGTGTGCGCAGAAATTGAAGGAAGCGCATTCCTCGGCCACAGCCTCAAGGAAGCGGTAACTATGAACACCAGACAAATAACAGTTTCGATTCGAGCGTTGCGGTGTGGCTTGGTTCGGCTCGGCGCAGTACTGCTGGCGGCAGCATTAGCAGGCGGTTCAGTTTCCGCGGGATCAGCACCGGTCCGTGGAAAGACAAAAGTATCTTTGGCAACAAACAAAACGGGGATAGGAGAATTCGTGATGAACGCAAAAAAGTCAGAACCAATTCATCGTAGCGTACGCACTCCATCGGGACTCATCAGCTATACCGAACAGGGCACAGGCCCGGTCGCGTTGTTCGTGCACGGAGTTTTGTTGAATGGCTACTTGTGGCGCCATCAGCTAGCGGACCTGTCGGACATCCGGCGCTGCATCGCGGTAGATCTGCTCGCGCACGGCGACACAGAGATCACACCCGGACAAGACGTGTCGGTGACGGCCAACGCGAAGATGCTCAAGGAATTTCTCGATGCTTTGAAGATCGACCAGGTAGATCTGGTGGGCAACGACAGTGGTGGTGGCATTTCCCAGATTTTTGCGGCGCTGTATCCGGAACGTGTCCGCAGTCTCACTCTTACAGATTGCGACACTCACGATAACTGGCCTCCGGAAGCTTTCAAGCCTTTCCTAGCGATGGCGGCGGCCGGAGGTTTGCGCGGAACGCTTGATGCGATTCTGGCGGACAAGAATGCGTATCGCGCCCCGCAAGCGCTTGGGCCGGCTTATGAACATCCTGAACAGGTGAGCGACGACACCATCGACAAATATTTGCGCCCGTTCGTCAGGAGCGACCAGCGCATACGGGACTTGGAGCGCTTCCTCGCAGCCTTTGACAACAAGCACACACTAACGGTTGAAGATCGGCTGAAAACTCTGAAGGCGCCGACGCTCATTGTCTGGGGTACGGATGAC
>DATLKS010000364.1:0-11125 GCA_035538255.1 Terriglobales bacterium | reverse complement strand
ACACGCGGCTGACCGAGCGTCTAGGATTCACCTACTATGCCCTCTTCACGAATGTGCTAAATCACTTCCAGCCCGATGATCCATCCATGGACATAGATAGTTCAAGTCTGTGGGGCGTGGTGCAGCAACAGGCCTCTGGCTATGAATCACGTCAACTCGAAATGGGCATCCGCGTGCGCTGGTAAAGATTGTGACGTTAGAAGGAGGGCCGATCCAGCCCTCCTATTTTTTGTTTCAGGTTCGTTATGTCGCGCAGACTCGAGGACGCCGAGCATCACCGATCGATTCTCGCCATCGTTGCTTCCGGATAGCGCATACCTGCGGCTGCTCCTAGTGGCGCAGCCTGATCGATGCGGACCAGATCGTTGCGCGTCAGCTTCACGTTAATCGCTTCCAAATTCTCTTCGAGATATTTGCGCCGCTTGGTTCCGGGAATGGGAACAATGTCATTGCCCTGAGCCAATACCCACGCGAGCGCGAGCTGCGCAGGCGTGCTGTTCTTCTCTTTCGCGATCTCCTCGATTCGAGCTACGAGATCGAGGTTCTTCTGAAAATTTTCGCCCTGAAAGCGGGGAGACTGGCGGCGATAGTCGTCCTCTGCGAGGTCCTCGAAGCGCTTGAATTGCCCGGTGAGAAATCCGCGACCCAGCGGACTGTACGGTACAAATCCAATCCCAAGTTCGCGACAGGTGGGAAGGATTTCGTCTTCGGGATCACGCGTCCATAGCGAGTACTCGGTCTGCAGAGCCGAGATGGGATGAACTTTGTGCGCGCGGCGAATCGTCTTCGCCGAAGCCTCCGAGAGTCCGAGGTAACGCACTTTGCCGGCGCGGACAAGATCGGCCATCGCGCCCACGGTCTCCTCAATTGGAACCTCAAAATCGACGCGGTGTTGATAATAAAGATCGATCACATCAATGCCAAGGCGCATCAGGCTGGCGTCGCATGCCTGCTTGACGTAATCAGGCCGGCCGCTTACGCCCAGGAACTTTCCATCTTCGGAGCGCACGTTGCCGAACTTAGTCGCGAGCACCACCTGATCGCGGTGATCCGTGATTGCCCGGCCAACCAATTTTTCGTTGGTAAAAGGACCGTACATATCCGCAGTATCGAGAAACGTACAGCCAAGCTCGATGGCGCGACAAATAGTCGCGACGGATTCTTCATCGTCACGTCCGGCATAAAAATCAGACATGCCCATGCATCCGAGCCCGATTGCCGAAACTGTAAGACCTTGAGTGCCAAGTTTTCGTAGTGGAAGCATGAGAAGTGGATGCGTCCGAAATGTAAAAGGTTCAGAAGTGGCGCGCATTAGGCATCAGCACTCAACATTCAGTCACATCCTTTGGTTCGTCCCGACCTCTTGAAAGGGGCTGAGAGCTGAGTGCTGAGTGCCGAATGCTTGTTTTGTCTTACCGCTTCGCCGTACCACGAGCCAGCTTCTTGACCTTGCGCTTCAAAGAGCCGCGAGGGGCGGTGCGCTTGGCTTTAGGCGCAGCTTTCTTGCGGGAGGCGCGCTTTGCTTTCTTACGTTCGTCTCTGCTGAGGGATTTTGTGTTTGCCATCGAGTTCCAAGGTAACCCAAGCACTCAGCACTCAGCAATGGCACTCAGCCAAGAACGTTGTCGAACACCCAACATGGTTGGTGGTTGAATGCTGAATGCCCAGTGCTGAGTGCTCATAATCTTTCGAGCTGCGCGAATTTTTCCACCAGCTTTTTGATCCCGAAGTGCGGGAACTGCACTGTAAGCTTCGCTTCGTCTCCGTCGCCTTCGCGTTTGTACACCGTGCCTTCTCCGTACTTGGGATGGCGCACCCGCTGTCCTGGACGGAATCCCCTCTTGCCCGTCGGTTCCGAGACTTCGACCTTCGGACGTGAGAACTTCCTTCCGCGCGAAGCAAAGAACTCGGCGATGTTGTCGATCGACTGATACGGCGCACCGGTCGTCGCGCGCTTGGTCGAATATGCCTTCTCTGCCGCGAGCGAGCGGCCAAGGCGCGCTCGGGCCGCGGCACTCTGATCTTCATCTTCATAGCTGTAATGGCGGCCTTCATCGACCTCGCTGAATGCCGGCTCGCGCGTGCCGCTACGGCGCGAGGACGTGCCGATCTCCTCCATCAACTGCGGCGGAATCTCTTCCAGGAAGCGAGAAGGCACACTGGCGTCGGGCAGATCACTGCCGTAGCGGCGACGATAGCGCGCGCGACTCAGCACCAGCGTATCCATCGCACGCGTCATGCCGACATAGCAGAGGCGGCGCTCTTCTTCAATCTGCTCAGGATTGAGGAACGTGCGCGAGCTCGGGAACAGCCCTTCCTCCATTCCAGCCAGAAAGACCAGCGGAAACTCCAGGCCCTTCGCCGAATGCAAGGTCATCAGCGTGACGCGTGAACTCTCGTCATACTGATCGGTGTCACTCACGAGTGCGGCATGATCGAGAAACTCGCCGAGAGTCTCGGCACGATCCGCGGCGTCGCGCGCGGCATTAACCAGCTCCTGGAGATTTTCAATTCGGGAATAGGATTCAGGCGTAGCTTCTTCTTCCAGGACTTTTATGTATCCCGTACGGTCGATGAGGAACTTGATAACCTCCGGCAGCGTCGCCGCGCCACCAGGAGCGCGGAAGCCCTCGATGGGTTCAGGTGGTTGATTAGTGTTTAGCCCAGATTGAGATCCTCGCGGAGACGCAGCATGCTGTGTCTCCCCCATGCCATCGGCAACCTCCGACACTTCCCCTTCTTGCATGCGGCCAAATAGCTCATGCTGGTCATTCAAACCAAAGTCAAAGCTGGCATCTTCGTCGGCTTCGCCAGGCTCGCTCGGGCTCGAAGGCATCTGTTCCTCGTGTACATTGGTCGCAGGCTGAGTGCTCATTGCTGATTGCTGAGTGCTCAGCGAAGCCGTGTCTGCTGCCAGGCGCTCGACAAATGAACCCGCCAGCATCGCCCGCCCGTCTTCAATGATTTGCTTGAACTCCGCCAACGCTGCGACTGCGCGTGCAGGCAACAGCTTCTGCTGGATCGCCTGCTCCATCGCGCTCCACATACTCACTCCCGTTTCGAGCGACAGACGTTCCAGCGTCTCCAGAGTCGTCTTACCGATGCCGCGCGCCGGCGTATTCACTACGCGCAGAAAGGCAATCGAGTCATCCGGATTTTGGATGAGCTTCAGATACGAAATCATGTCTTTGATCTCGGCGCGCTCGTAGAACGAGAAGCCTCCCACGACGTTGTACTTCAGACCGTACCGGCGGAGCGCTTCTTCAAACAGCCGCGACTGCGAGTTAGTGCGGTAGAGGATAGCCGCGCGTCGTGGCTCGTCGGTCTCGCTCGGCTCTTTCAGATATCGCGAGATGTAATCGGCGGCGAAAAGGGCTTCGTTCTCTCCATCGGGAGCCTCGTAGTAGAAGATGGGTGTGCCGCCTTCGCGGTCCGTCCACAGCGTCTTGCCTTTGCGCTGCTTGTTGTTGGCTACCACAGCCGAGGCGCCTTCGAGAATCTGCTGCGTCGAGCGGTAGTTCTGCTCCAAGCGAATGATTTTCACTTCGGGAAAGTCGCGCTCGAACTCCAGGATATTTTTGATGTCCGCGCCGCGCCACGAGTAGATCGACTGATCCTCGTCGCCGACGACGCACACGTTGTGATGGTCGCCCGCGAGCAGCTTCATCAACTCGTACTGCGGACGATTTGTATCCTGGTATTCGTCGATCAGGATGTACTGGTAGCGCTGGTTGTAGCGGCGGCGCACCTCGGCCGAACTCTTCAGCAGAAGCACGGCCTCGAGTAGCAGATCGTCGAAGTCGAGCGCATTCGCCTTCAGCAGCTCCTTGCGGTAGATCTCGTAGATGTGAGCGACGCGCTCGGTGTTGGGATCGGCCGATTGCAGATAGACCTCTTGCGGATCGCGCATGTGGTTCTTCGCCCAGGAGATGCGTCCCAAAACGATACGCGGCGTCAGCTGCTTGTCGTCAATGCCCAGGCGGCGGATGGCAGCCTTCACCAGCGACTGCTGATCGGCTTCGTCATAGATGGCAAAGTCCTTCGTCAGTCCCTGGCCATTGATACGCAGGGCTTCGATATCGCGCCGCAGCATCCGCACGCAGAAGGAGTGGAAGGTCGAGATCCGAGGTTGCGCGACGGAGACATGCCCGATCAGCCGGCTCACGCGCTCGCCCATCTCGGCCGCGGCTTTGTTGGTGAAGGTGACGGCGAGGATCGAGTCAGGCGCGACTCCCTGATCATCGATGAGATGCGCAATGCGATGAGTGATCACACGGGTCTTGCCCGATCCGGCTCCCGCCAGGATCAGCACCGGCCCGTTCACATGCTCGACGGCTTCTCTCTGTTGCGGATTGAGTTTACTGAGATCCAACTAAACCAGTTTAAAAGAAGCTGACAGATTGCGGATTCATCTCGCGCGGCTCGGCGACAATCCAGAGAAAGGGACGACTTCGGCCTCGTGAATCTTACTTCTTTAAGCCGACTTGTCCGGAACTCTCGAGCGGCTTGCGTGCGAAATAATAAAGCGAAGCCGCCAATGCGACGAACGTAATCACCGCAAGGATGTTGCTGTTGGCAGTTGCGGGAAACTTTGTTCCCCATGCCAGCGAGTTCTCGGGCAGTTTTCCGGTACTCTCGATGAGTTTTACTCCGATGCCGAGCAAACCCATGATGCCACCCGCGGCAATCAGTCCGCTCGCGAACAGTGATCCTGGGCTGACTTCGCTCTCGGCGGGCGTCTCGCCGGCGCGCTTTGCAGATGTGTCAACCAGCCAGCGCACGACGCCGCCCACGAAGATCGCGAGCGTTGTCCCAATCGAAAGATAGGCTCCAACCGCGAAGGCTAGAGAACGGATTCCCAGCAGCTCTACAACGAATACCAGGAACACCCCAAGCATCACCAAGCCCCAGGGAAGCTTGCGCGTGAGAATTCCGTTGATGACCGTCGACATGAGCTGTGCTTGCGGCGCTGCAGCACGCTCGCTGCCGATTCCCTGGATCCACTGAACTTCTATCTGTGCTGTTCTGGGATTGTAAAGATATTTTCCATTCGCCACTGCCGGCGAATTGATAGCGTTGAGCAGGTAATAATCGCTGCCAGATTGTGTAATCTGCCGGCCTTGGCTGTCGCGATAGCTAAAGTGATCGCGGTCGAATGTTCTTTGTCCGTTGTTCTCCTCCAGGCTCACTCCGGGTGGGAGATGATTGATGTCGATTTGCTTCGCCAGCGGACGAAATTCCTCCAACCCTTTATTCATGCCTGTGAGTGTGTAACCGACAGCAAAGGTCGAGATAGTAACGCCGATCAGCAGCGCGGCCTGCTGCGCCTTCGGCGTTGCGCCAAGCAGATAGCCAGTCTTGAGGTCTTGTGAAGTGTCACCCGCATTCGAAGACGCAATGCAAACTACTCCGCCCACGGCGAGCACAAGAGCGCCAAACGCCGGCGCCGTCCAGTGCAGCGCGAGGAATATGGCTGAGGTTGCCATTAGGGTAGCAATCGTCATTCCCGATACAGGATTGGCGGAGCTGCCGATCAATCCCGTAATGCGGGAGGAGACCGTCACAAAGAGAAATCCGAAGACGACCACGAAGATCGCTGCGGCAATATTCGCCAGCATCGAAGTCTGGGCTCCGGGAATCGGCTTGAACGTGAGGAACGCCCACATCATCACAATCAGCAGCACCGAGCCGCCGACCGTAACCAAAATCGGCAGATCGTCTTCAGTGCGGAGATTCGACCGATCGCCCTTTCCGCCACCAAGCTGCTTGAGGCTTGCCTGCAATGCGGAAACGATGGTGGGTATCGTCTTGAGCAGCGTGATCAGACCGGCTGCCGCAACAGCGCCCGCACCCATTGGGCGCACGTACGTACGCCACAGATCGGTCGGCGACATTTGTGCGATCGGCACGGTTCCTGGATAAATCGCGTTCGGCAATCCGGAGCCGAAAAAGTGGATAGCCGGCATGAGCACCAGCCAGGAGAAGACTCCACCGGCGAAGATCACACCGGCGACTCGCGGTCCAATGATGTAGCCCACGCCCAGGTACTCGGAGGTCGTGGATGCACGAATCGAAGCGCCGGGATAAGACGTAAGATCCCAAGTAGGTGTACTTGGCCACGCGGAAAATAGATTTTCATTTTGGAACAACGTGTACAAGGCGCCGAGTCCAAGGCCCCAAAACACGCGACTGGCAAAGCTTCCGCCACGATCTCCGGCGATGAGAACGTCCGCACACGCCGTGCCTTCGGGATACTTGAGTACGTCATGTTCTTTGACGATGAGCTGCCGCCGAAGGGGAATCATGAAGAACACCCCGATCAGTCCGCCGACGAGACTGAGCAGGAAGATGCGCGCGACCTCCAGCTTGAATCCAAGAAAGATCAGCGCTGGCAGCGTGAAGATGACGCCCGATGCTACAGACTGGCCGGCGTTCCCGGTAGTTTGAACGATGTTGTTCTCGAGAACAGTGGCTCTGCCGAAGGCGCGAAGAATACTGATGGAAAGTACCGCTATGGGAATCGAGGCAGAGACCGTGAGCCCGGCGCGCAAACCCACGTAAACCGTCACGCCGCCAAAGAGGATTCCGAACAGCGATCCCAGAATCAGCGCACGAGGCGTGAACTCCCCCAGTTTGGCAGAAGGCGGTACATACGGCTCGAATGCCGCAGACGGAGTCTTAGGTTCGATTGTTGTGGCCAAAGCTTTTCCTCCTGCCAGCGAGGCGCTTGACCTCTGGCGACCGTTGATTCTACGAGCAAAATTGGAAAAGCTATAGTCGAGAGTGTAAGGAAGTTGTGAGAGGCAAGCAAAAGCGCGAACTCATTGCAGTTCGCGCTTCGAGGATGCTGAATGCTTCGCCTGGAGCCTTAAATGTGCTTATCTAGAGCTTTCTGGATCGTGTCCTTGGGCACATTTCCAACGATCTGCTCCTGGACCTTACCATCCTTGAAAATCAGCAGCGTGGGAATACCACGCACACCGTATCGGACTGGTGTCGCGTTATTGCGATCAACGTCCATTTTGTAGACCTTGGCTTTACCACTGTAAGCCTGTGCTACCTGGTCCACGACCGGCGCCAGCGCCCTGCAAGGGCTGCACCAAGTGGCCCAGAAATCCACCATCACAGGCTGATCCGATTTCAGCACTGTTTGCTCAAACGTCGCATCGGTCACTTCGGCTACCGCTGTTGCTGTCTCGCCCGCCATGAATTTCTCCCTAGTCGGTTTGTGACTTGCTCAACCCAACCCATGAAGCTAGGGTTCAATCCTAGCACTTTAGGTTGGCTCTCAAACCCAACCAAACAATTTGATGTACATTGCGCCAGAAAGAATCAAAGGCGCTGCTGGCTGCTTGCTATTGCTTCTTAACCACAGCCAGCAAAGGACTTGCGGAACCGGGGAGAACAACTCCGAAATTACGGCTTTGCGCCAAAAAGCAAAAGCGCCTGCCGACCCGAAGGTCGCAAGCGCCCGGCAGCCCTCCCCCAGAACTGCCTACGAGGGGAGAGGATAGTGTGAGTTGCTGTCTGTGTAAAGGAGTCTGTAGTAACTTCGTGGTAATCGCGACCAGTTACTGAAGATAGCCATTCGGCGGACACGTCAATTGCTTTTCCAAAGCGAACTCTGTGGTAACAGTGACTTACAGGGGGCCGTCTGTATGGGTCAAACTTTCCCCCAGGAGGTAGGAACTATCGGGGAACCGATTGGCTGAGGCGAAGCAACCGGAAGCGAATCCGCGCCTTAGAAAGGTGCACCACGGAAGGTGCATGGCCGCAGTATCCCCCTTCAGTGGCAAATCCAAGAGAACTCTTCTGGTTCTCCGCGTTCCCGGCGCTCAAATTCTTTCCTGGTTTTGTTCGCGGTCCATGTCGGCACAATGAAATTTTCGCTTTTTTCGCTACACTGTCGAGCAGAACACGTAGGAGATTCAGCCTGATGCGAGTTGCCGTTTTGCGTGAAACGCTGCCGGGAGAAGCCCGAGTCGCTTTGGTTCCCGAGTCGGCAAAGAAGTTAATTGCAGCCAAAAATGAAGTATGGGTTGAATCTGGAGCAGGCGAGGCTGCGGGTATTAACGACAGCGATTACGAGGCGGTGGGCGGGAAAGTGACTTCTGATCGCACACAACTGCTGCCTGCTGCGGAGGTGCTGGTTTGCGTGCAGCGCCCTTCACCTTCGTATATGGCTGCGATGAAACCGGGTTCGGTCGTGCTCGGATTCCTGCGTCCGCTTGACGAGCCCTCGGCACTCGAGCCGGCGATTGGTCTCAAGCTCACAACTTTCGCCGTTGAACTGATTCCGCGCATCACCCGTGCGCAGGCCATGGACGCGCTGTCGTCCATGGCCACTGTCGTGGGATACAAGGCGGTGCTCATCGCCGCATCGCAACTGCCTCGCATGTTCCCCATGTTGATGACCGCTGCCGGAACAGTGGTGCCGGCAAAGGTGCTCGTCCTCGGGGCGGGAGTTGCCGGCCTGCAGGCGATCGCGACGGCCAAGCGTCTTGGAGCTGTAGTCGAGGCCTATGATGTGCGCGCGGCTGCGGGCGAACAGGTGAAGTCCTTGGGCGCCAATTTCCTGGAAGTCGATCTGGGCGGCATCGCTACGGAAGATGCTGGTGGATACGCGCGGGAACTCACTCCCGAGGCCTTGCAGCGCGGACGTGATCTGATCGCTAAGCACGCCCGCACCGCAGATGTGGTCATTACAACGGCGGCAGTTCCGGGTAAGCGCGCTCCACTGATGATGAACGACGACGCAGTCCTTGCGATGAAGCGCGGATCAGTGATCGTCGATCTTGCGGCGCCGACTGGCGGAAACGTGTCGCTCAGCCGCCCCGATGAGACCGTGGTTACCGTCAATGGAGTCACGATCTTTGCTCCGCTGAACCTCGCCGCAACCGTGCCGTACCATGCAAGCCAGCTCTTCTCTCGCAATATGACCTCGTTCCTGCAGCTGCTGAGCAAAGACGGGCAGCTCAATATCGACATGAGCGATGACGTGATCGGGCCGTCATGCGTTACGCATCAGGGGCAGGTAGTGAATGCGCGCGTCGCTTCGCTGTTGGGAGAGCCGGTGGGGAGATGATTGTGTCGCCCTTTCTTGAACTGTCATCTCCGGGCCGCCGGAAAATAGCGGTGCGACACTGACTTGGTTTGCGGCACGGGGATCTGCTTTTTGGCGGGGATGCAGAAGAATCAGATCCCGAGGCCCCAAAAGCAAAGTTCGTTCGGCCATAATGCAGCCGCCGCCTGAGGTAAGCAGGCTGTGAAGTAAGCGACGGGTAGAAACTCTAGGAGGAGCATGGAGAATCTGGTCTTTGATCCGCGCGTGCTGATGGGATCGTTATACGTCTTCGCACTTGCGGCATTTCTTGGTTATCAAGTGATCTCACGGGTGCCACCGCTGCTGCACACCCCATTGATGTCGGCGACGAACGCGCTGTCGGCAATCTCCGTAGTAGGCGCAATCGTGATGGCAGGCCGCCACAATGACAACTCCATCAGCACGTGGCTAGGATTTATCGCCGTGATCTCAGCCTCGATCAACGTTATCGGCGGATTTCTCATCACTGATCGCATGCTGAAGATGTTCAAACGCGAGATTCCGGCAAAGCCGGCGGACAAGAAGGGAAGCGCGAAGTGAACATCTACATCGAGTTCACGTATCTCGCCGCTTCGATTCTTTTCGTCTTCGGACTCAAGGGACTCACGCATCCCGATTCGGCACGGCGCGGCATGCTGCTGGCTGCCGCCGGCATGACGGCGGCGATCGTCGGCACGCTCTTCCATCCTCAGATCGTCAGCTATCAATGGATATGGATTGGCTTGCTGATCGGCGGCTCCATCGGTGCGGCGATGTCGATCTGGATGCCGATGACTGCCATGCCGGAACGAACCGCACTCTCCCATGCCTTCGGGGCATTGGCCGCGGCACTGGTCGGCATTGCGGAGTATGCAAATTTCGGCGGCCAGATGGGGCCTCTCAAAGTAGGCGCTCTGGGATTTGAAATTATGCTCGGCTGCCTCACTTTCACCGGCAGCTTGATCGCGTTCGGCAAACTCTACGGCGTGGTGAAGGGTACCCCGGTCACATTTAAGGGACAAAACTTTTTCAATATGGGATTGCTCGCCGTGATGGTGGGCTGCTTCATTTACCTCGTGCATGACGCCAGCGCCGCGATGGCCTTCTACACCATGATGACGCTGGCGTTCTGCTTCGGCGTGTTGCTGGTGATTCCTATCGGCGCGGCCGACATGCCGGTGGTGATGTCATTGCTCAACTCCTACGCCGGACTGGCAGCTGCAGCGACCGGTTTTGTGCTCGGCAACAACGTTCTGATTATCGCCGGTACGCTCGACGGATTTTCCGGCTTCATTCTCTCCGTACTCATGTGCCGAGCGATGAATCGCTCAATTAATAACGTGCTCTTTGGGGCATTCGGGGCTGTGTCGGAAGGGGGTGCAGCCGCTGCCACCGGCGCGATGCGCGAAGTCGGGATGGACGATGTCGCGGTGCAGCTTGCCTATGCCAAGCAGGTAGTCTTCGTTCCCGGATACGGAATGGCGACCGCGCAGGCGCAACACGCGGTACGGGAATTGGCTACAGTTCTCGAAAACCGCGGAGTGACCGTTAAGTTTGGCATTCATCCCGTCGCCGGTCGCATGCCTGGACATATGAATGTCCTGCTGGCAGAGGCGAACGTTCCTTATTCGCTCCTGTACGAGATGGACCAGATCAATCCCGATATGCAGCAAACCGACGTGGCGGTGGTAATCGGCGCGAACGATGTCGTGAACCCCGATGCCCGGGACAATCCCAAGAGTCCGATCGCCGGTATGCCGATCATTGAAGTCGATCGGGCCAAGTCTGTAGTCGTGCTGAAGCGCGGCAAGGGTAAAGGGTTCTCAGGACTCGAAAATCCGCTGTTCTTTAAGCCCGTCACAGGGATGCTGTACGGTGATGCGAAATCGTCGATCACGGGCCTGACTCAAGCGGTACAGGAAGTGTGAAAAGCAAAGAGCCGTTTCAAGTTTCGAGTTTCTGGTTTCAGCTTTCAAGTTAAACACTTCCAGGGTGCTACACTGCGGGACACTTCATTACACCGCAGGTTGAAACTAGAAACCC